>JANOKK010000926.1:0-1097 GCA_031419255.1 Betaproteobacteria bacterium | reverse complement strand
CGTTGCGGCACATGGTGAGTGCAAACGTCGGGCTGACGCTGATGCCGGCGCTGTCGGTGCACGCACCCGCGCCGCCATCGCCAAATGTCGTGTTGATTCCGTTCGCACCACCTGCGCCGCACCGGCGCATCGCCATGATCTGGCGGCGCACTTCTGCGTTGACGGCGTTCTTGCATCAGTTAGCACCGATGGTGGGGAAGATTCCGGCGGCACTGTTGAAGGCACCGAAGTAGGTGGCGAAGAAACGCATGCCGACGGTGCCCATTGGGCCCCACGGCGATCGCGATTTTGTCGAGGCGCTGGCGGCATTGGGCGTCGAGCACATTTTTGTAAAAGGCAGTGTTATCGTCAACGAAGGCGAGCACGGCGGCAGTCTGTTTGTCATTCGCACGGGCCGGGTGCAAGTCTATTCCCGCACGTCGGGCGACAAGCAAGTGTTGTTCGACGAGCACGGGCCCGGCGATCACTTCGGCGAAATGTCTTTGGATGGCAGCGTTCGTTCCGCGTCGGTACGCGCATTGGAGCAATCGGTCATCAGCGTGGTTGAACGGGAGCGAGTACTCGCCTTCATCGAAGCCCATCCTGCATGGTCGCTCAATCTGATTTTCGAGCTTTCGCGGCGCTTGCGATTGGCCACCGATAATTTTCGCAATCTTGCATTGTTCGATGTCTATGGACGTGTGGCGCGGGCGTTGCAATCGCTTGCAGACGCATCGCCCGATGGCCGTCAAATTTTCAAGATGCCGACGCAAGCCGAACTCGCGCAAAGGGTCGGTGCCTCGCGCGAAATGGTCGGCCTCATTTTGCGCGATCTGGCCGCCGGCGGATATATCGTCAAGCGCGGACGGGAGATGGCAATTAAGAAAGCGTTGCCGGAAAAGTGGTGAATGCGTAGGGCGGACCTGTCCGCCAATCTTCAAGAGGCGGACAAATCCGCCCTACTCACCGATTGGACATTGACCGCCGTCTCACTTGATCGTCACCCAATGCAAATCAAGCACATTATTCGCTCGATGCACCACCGTCACATTCTTGCGCGAGGCCCAGGGAATCATTTGCCGGTGTAGCGGAATCAAATGCACTTCGTCGTGCATAAT
>JANOKK010000925.1:0-8892 GCA_031419255.1 Betaproteobacteria bacterium | reverse complement strand
ACCGCTTCCGCCGCAATCCCCTCGCCGCGTCCGGTAAATCCAAGCCGCTCGGTCGTCGTCGCTTTGACGTTTGCCTGATCCTCATTGATACCGAGATCGGCAGAAATATTTCGCACCATTTGTGCGGTATGCGGCGACATCTTTGGCGCTTCGGCGATGATGGTGGCATCGATATTTTCAACGTGATAACCGCGTTCCGCAATCAACGCACCGACATGTATCAATAATGCGCGACTGTCGATGCCCTTGTAGCGCGCATCGCTGTCCGGAAAGTGTTTGCCGAGATCGCCGAGTGCCGCCGCCCCGAGCAAGGCATCGCAAATCGCGTGCAACAACACGTCTGCATCCGAGTGCCCGAGCAATCCGCGCTCGAACGGAATATCGACGCCGCCGATGATGCATTTTCGGCCTTCGACCAATTGATGCACATCGAAGCCGTGGCCAACGCGAAACTGTGGTGATGCCGAACGTCCAATCATTGCCATTGCTTAGTGCTCCTCGCTCAACAACATCCGCGCCAGTTTCAAATCCGGCGCGTAGGTGACTTTCAAGTTCGCGCTATCACCCATCACCAATTTCGGTTGATGGCCGAGTGCTTCGATAGCTTGCGCTTCGTCGGTTGCGTCGGGCATTTTCTGCATCGCCTCGCGCAGCATGCCGTAGCGAAACATTTGCGGCGTCTGCGCGCGCCAGATTCCTTCGCGGGCGAGTGTCGTTTCAACACGCAGGTTTCCCGTGTCGCGTTTGATCGTATCCGCGAGCGGCAAGGCGAGCAAACCGCCAATACTGTCGTCGTGCAATTCATCAATGAATTGCTCGATCAATTCCAGGCGAATGCAGGGCCGCGCCGCGTCATGCACTATCACCCAATCGTTTGGGTTCATGTCGTCTTGCATCGCGTTCAATCCATTGAGGACGCTTTCGCCGCGCGTGGGCCCGCCAACGCGCAATACCACCGGGCGACCGTCGAGATCCGCGACTGCATTCGACATTAGCGGCAGCCAATGTTTGTCGTCGGCGGAAAGTATCACGATGACTTTTTCGATCCGCGAGACACGGCACAGAACGGCAAGCGCATGGTAGATCATCGGAAATTCGTTGACGTCGAGATACTGCTTCGGCAGCGCATCGCCCAAGCGGGTGCCAGTGCCGGCGGCAGGCACTATCGCGATAATTTTTGCGACCATGCGGCGGATTTCCATCGATTGAATTTAGTGACGTCACGCATTATCGCATCGCGCGCAAGGGTTCCAACGACACAACACATGCATGCTAGGATTGAACTCCGATCCATGATGAAAAACGGCAGAGTTCACGCGAATGAAAGGCCGCACCATCACATTGATGGTTTTGATTACGATCGCCGTAATTTCGCTGATCGGTGTCGGCGTTCGCGAAACCGACTACGCACCGCAGTGGTTGAAGCCACCGCTGAAAGCACCGCGCGCGACCGGCGAGCTGGTGATACTCACCCTGCGCGGCCCGACGACCACGCAGGATCTTCCAACCGCCGGCAAAGCGAAGGACGAATCGCAGACTGGCTTTGAACACGACCTGGCAACCATGTTCGCGAAGGAACTTGGGGCAGTACCAACGTTTCACGTCATGCCCAGCCACCAGAAATTAATCGAAGCACTTAAGTTGAATCGCGGTCACGTCGCCGCAGCCGGCCTTACGCCGGATCCAGCACTTCGCAGCCTGTTCACGTTTGGCCCAAGCTATCGTTCGATTCAATATCAATTGATTTGCCGTCGCGCAGATGTAAAGCCGAAAACACTGCGCGACACACTTGGCAAGCGCATTGCCGTCGTCGCCGAAACCCCCGAGCATGATTTATTGCGTGAGCTCACGGGTGATTTTCCCGGCATGATTCTCGATGTGCTGCCGCACGAGACGCCTCCCGAATTATTGATGAAACGCGTCGACGAAAACACCAGCGATTGCGCGATCATCGATGGTGTTGCATTCGCCGTCGGCAGGCGATTGCATCCAGACCTGATCACGGCATTCAATGTCGGTCGCGAGCAAAAAGTGGCGTGGGCATTTTCGCCTGCGGCGGACGAAGATCTTTTGCGCAGCGCGTCACAGTTTTTCGACAAGATTCGGCAAAACGGCGCACTGCACCGCTTGACGGATCGCTATTACGGACACGTCAATCGTATTCAACCAATCGACTCGGAGAGTCTTCTCGCGAAAACTCAGACATTGCTGCCGAAACTTCGCGGTTTTTTTCACGAAGCGCAACAGCTCACCGGCATCGATTGGCGAGTGCTGGCGGCGGTGGGTTATCAGGAATCGCACTGGGATGCACTCGCCACATCACCGACGGGCGTGCGCGGCCTGATGATGCTGACCGAAGAAACCGCTGACCGGATGCGTGTCAAGAATCGTCTCGACGCACGCGAATCGATTATCGGTGGTGCAAAGTATTTACAACTGTTGCGCGAAACGGTGCCGCCGCGCATTCCAGAACCGGATCGTACCTGGCTGGCTTTGGCAGCCTACAACCAGGGCTATGGCCATCTGGAAGATGCGCGGATTCTCACGCAACGCATGAAATTACAGGCGGATTCATGGCTTGATGTGCGCAAGGCCTACCTGCGTTTGCGCGATCCCGAAGTACACGACTCGCTGAAACACGGATTCGCGCGTGGCGACGAAGCGGTGCAATTTGTCGAGAACATTCGCAATTACACCGATATTCTCACGCGCCTCGAAAAGCCTCTGGACTCCGACGGCGGTCACGATTGGCTATTGACCGACACCACTACGTTCTCGCTCAAGAAAAAATCTCAGCCGACCTCGAATGTCCTGACCGTCAAGTGATCGGTGTCGGCCCAAACCTCAAGCGTCCAGTTGCCTGCGCAATGCGCGACACGGTTGTAGGCGACGTTGGGAATATCGACCTTGTAGGCGGTTGCGATTGGCAACTTCATCAGCCAACGATAAATGACACCCAGCACGCCGCCATGCGTGACCACCAGCACACGTTTTCCCGGATGTGTCTCGGCGATCGCGCGCATGGCGCGGGCGATGCGGTCATGAAATTGGCGGCGGCTTTCTCCACCTTCGACCGTAAAATCCGGATCGGTCGTGCGCAAGCTTGAATACATTTCAGGATGGATCGCATCGAGCTCGGCGAAGGTCATGCCTTCGCCGATACCGTAACTGCGTTCGCGAAACGCTGGCTCGTATTCGATGGGCGCCTCAAATGCGCTCGCGAGAATCGCCGCTGTGTGCTTTACCCTCGGCAAATCGCTGGCAACAACGTGATCAATGACCTCCGCTTTCAGCCGACGCGCGCATGCCTCGGCCTGTTCGATCCCGGTCGACGTCAGCGGACTATCGAGGTGGCCCTGGATGCGGCCCTCGCGGTTCCATTCGGTTTCACCGTGACGGATGAGGATGAAGGTCGTGGTCATGAGCGACGAATGTCTATTTTCCCGCCCGTAGCGTCAACGCGCCACCCATGTAAGGCGCAAGCACTACAGGTACGGTGACGCTGCCATCGGCATTCTGGTAATTCTCCAGAATCGCGACCAGCGTGCGTCCGACCGCGAGTCCCGAGCCATTGATGGTGTGCAGCCACTCGGTTTTGCCCTGTGGGTTCTTGAAGCGCGCCATCATGCGCCGTGCCTGAAATGCCTCGAAAAGAGAACAGCTAGAAATTTCCCGATAGGCATTTTGCGCAGGCAACCAGACTTCAAGATCGTAGGTTTTTGCCGATGAAAATCCCATGTCGCCGGTGCATAGCAACATGGTGCGGAATGGCAACTCGAGTTTTTTGAGGATGGTCTCTGCATGCGCGACCAATTCTTCGTGTGCCTCGATTGATTTTTCGGGGTGCGCAATCTGCACAATCTCGACCTTGTCGAATTGATGCTGTCGAATCATGCCGCGCGTGTCTTTGCCGTAGCTGCCCGCTTCCGAGCGAAAACACGGACTATGGCAAACAAATTTCAATGGCAATTCTTTCATATCAATAATCGAATCGCGGACAAAATTCGTCACCGGATATTCGGCCGTCGGTATCAGATACAAGTCACGGCCTTCGATCTTGAACAAATCCTCCTTGAATTTTGCAAGGCTCGACACGCCATCCGCGCAGACATCGCTCACCATGTACGGCACATAGACTTCGGTATAGCCGTGCTCCGCAATATGCGTATCGAGCATCCATTGCGCAAGCGCACGATGCAGTCTCGCCACGTCGCCTTTCAACACTGAAAACCGCGCGCCCGAGAGTTTTGCCGCCGTGTCAAAATCAATGCCTCCTAGCGCCGCACCGATATCGACGTGATCCCTGGCTGGAAAATCAAATGCGCGCGGTTCGCCAAATCGCCGCACTTCCACATTGTCGTCAGCACTTTTTCCCTGCGGAACATCGGCGCGCGGAATATTCGGAATAGTGCGAAGGAAAATATCTAAACCTTCCTGGACAACGCGCAATCCGATCTCGCAAATGTCAAGTTCGGCGTTAATCTGGGATACTTGCTGGCGAAGTTCTTGCGCCTCTTGTTGCGCGTTTCGACTCAAAGCCATTCCGACTTCTTTTGACAAACGATTCCTAGACGCGCGCAAGTCTTCAGCTTTCATTTGCTCTGTCTTGCGTGATTCCTCGATCCCAAGGAATTCTGCTTCTTGAAATTCGAAACCACGACGCGCAAGTCCTGCAACAATAAAGGGCAAGTCCTTTCTGAGCTGTTGAATATCTAACATGGGAAATTCCTTATCTCATTTCAATTCTTTAATGTCTGTCGTTCCCTCGTCCCACAGGGACTTCCGTTGGTCGACGCGAGAATCCATGTTTCCAACAATTTGGATTTCCGCTATTACGGCAATGACGGAACGCAATGGGGGTAAAACGGGTGTGGCGCGCGCCTTCGATCGATAAAAAACAACAGGCGTGAGAAGACGAGCGCTATCTAGATCGAGAGGAGCGGCTGGAGGGGTTGCTGCGCAGAGGTTTGACAAACTTGTTCATGACGTTGATTTTCCATCAAGTTCGCGTAAATGCGCAAGTTTTTCGCGAATTTTTGCTTCCAGGCCGCGCTCGGTCGGGCGGTACCAGTTGGCACGCGGCATGCCTTCCGGGAGATAATTTTCGCCGGCAACGTAACCCTCGGCCTCGTCATGCGCGTAGCGATAATTCTTGCCCATGCCGAGATCCTTCATCAGCCTGGTTGGCGCGTTACGAAGTTGCATCGGCACTGGTCGGGACTCGTCATTTGCGATGAATGCGCGCACCTCGTTGTAAGCCACGTAGACCGCGTTAGATTTCGCGGCAATCGCCAAATAGATCACCGCTTCCGCGAGTGCCAATTCTCCTTCCGGCGAACCGAGACGCTCATAGACATCCGTCGCTGACAGCGTGATATCGAGCGCACGCGGATCGGCAAGCCCGATGTCTTCAGTCGCCATGCGGATCATGCGACGCGCAAGATAACGCGGATCGGCACCGCCATCGAGCATGCGGCAAAACCAATACAGCGATGCATCGACGTCCGAGCCGCGCACACTTTTGTGCAGCGCCGAAATTTGATCGTAGAAATTGTCACCGCTCTTGTCGAAACGCCGCGCGGCGCGCGCCAGTACCGTTTCGACAAATGTGGTGTCGATGCCTGCGCCGACGTTTCCCGTCGCCGCAATCGCAAGTTGCTCGACGAGATTGATCAGCCGCCGGCCATCGCCATCGGCCATGCCGATCACCCGGGTTTTGGCAAGCGCACCCGCATCGCCTTGCAGTCGCCCATCCAATTTGACGGCCGCCGTCGCGCGATCCAGCAGTCGTGCGAGCGCGATATCGTCCAATGGCTTCAAGACGTATACAGACGCACGCGACAGCAACGCATTGTTCAATTCAAACGATGGATTTTCCGTGGTGGCACCGATAAACGTCACCAGCCCCGATTCGACGTGCGGCAGAAACGCATCTTGCTGGCTTTTGTTGAAGCGATGCACTTCATCGACAAATAAAATCGTGCGGCGGCCCAGATTGTCGCGGTTCACTTGCGCGCGCTCGATCGACTCGCGGATTTCTTTCACGCCCGAGAGCACCGCCGAAAGCGCAATGAAATCGGACTCGAATGAGTGCGCCATCAGCCGGGCAATGGTGGTTTTGCCGACGCCCGGCGGGCCCCACAGGATCATCGAATGCGGTTTGCCAGAAGCAAATGCGATCGCCAACGGCATGCCCTCGCCGGTGAGATGCTCCTGACCGATCACCTCGGCAAGCGTTCGCGGACGAAGCTGCTCCGCGAGCGGCGCGCAGGGGTTGGCCGCGTCCGGTATCGATTTTGAATTCAAGCCAGGAGGCGCCAGGTTGGAAAAGAGATCGTTCACGAAATTCTTTTATAAAGCGAAGAGACAAGCACGGGTGAGGCTTTACGAGCATTTGTGCTCGGAATACCGCGCCAGTGCTAGGGGTTGTAGTTCAAAAAATGAATGTTTGCACAATGCCGCTTATCGTGAATTATCGCCGCGATTGACGCCCATTTTCTATTCGCTGCGATCAAACGCGCGAAGTGCATGAGCGCACGAAAGCTGAATCAGCCGCGCGCAAATACTTTTCGCCCCATCACATGCGTCGCATCAATAACATGCTCATCGCCCAGCATCATCAGAATAAAAAGTCGTTCAGAAAGCGTTTCTGCGCGGGCGGTTCTGCGCGCAATCAATGGCGTGCCAGCGCCATTGAGCACGACAAAATCCGCGTACTTGCCCGCTGCGAAATTGCCGATTTCATTGTCCAGATAAAGCGCGCACGCCCCACCGAGCGTGGCACGATAGAAGCCTTGAAACGCATTCATTTTCTGGCCGCGCAGATGCGAAACTTTGTATGCCTCATGCAAGGTGCGCAGCAAGCTGAAGCTGGTGCCGGCGCCGATGTCGGTGCCAATTCCGAATCGTGCGGCGCTACCGGCAGCCCTTTCAGCATCAAACAGGCCGCTGCCGAGAAACAGATTTGAAGTCGGGCAAAACGCCATCGCCGCGCCGCATTCGGCAATGCGACTATGGTCGCGATCATTGAGGTGAATGCAATGTGCGAATACCGATTTCGGTCTCAGCATGCCAAAACGTTCGTAGACATCGAGATAACTTTTACTCCAGGGAAATAGCTCCTGCACCCAGCGGCATTCGCTTTCGTTTTCTGCGAGATGCGACTGTAAATAGATACCGGGATGTTCATCCAACAATTGTCCCGCCAGTGCCAATTGCCGCTCGCTGGATGTTGGTGCGAAGCGTGGTGTGACGGCATAGCGCAAACGCCCCTGACCGCGACCGTGCCATTTCGCAATCAGTTCCTGACTCACCTCAAAGCCCCTGTCGGCCGATTCGCACAATTCATCCGGGCAATTGCGATCCATCAACACTTTGCCCGCAATCATGCAGACGCCGCGCGCTTCGGCCGCGCTGAAGATGGTGTCAACCGATACTTTGTGAACCGTCGCAAAAACCATGCTGGTGGTTGTGCCATTTCGCAACATTTCGTCGATGGCAAAATCTGCGACTTCGGCGGCGTACGCGGCGTCATCGAAGCGCCGCTCCTCGGGAAACGTGTAGCGCTCCAGCCATTCAAGAAGGTGTTCGCCATGCGAAGCGACAATATCCGCTTGCGCGAAATGCATATGTGTATCAATGAAGCCGGGCAAGATCAGGCGACCGCGATAGTCAATAACAACGGTGTCGCGCGGCAAGTTCGGCAGCAGCATCGACGCGTCGCCCACTTGTTGTACGCGGCCATTCGCGACGATCAACACGCCATCGTCAAAATATTCATGTGCTGCGTCACCTAGCTCGTCGGGATCGCCGACAAAGTGCAGGATCGAGGCGCGATATGCAGTGACACCCTCAGAAACGATTGGCGGAAATCTACTGCTCATTCGACTTTTGCACCTTTTGCGAACCACGCTGCGATGATGCCGCGCTCATCGTCGGTCATGCCCGTCAGATTGCCGATCGGCATATAACGATTGGCGGTAGTTTCGGCCACCTTGGCAGCATGAACCGCGATCTGTGCAGACGTTTCGAGCATGACGCCTTTTGGTGCTTGCGCGAATCCGTTGAAGGTCGGTACCACCGCATGGCATTTGACGCAGCGTTGATCCAATATCGACTTCACCTGCGCAAAACCGATGGCCTTTGTCGCGACAACAGATTTAGGCGCGAGCAAAATTCCAACACTGAACAATAAAACGAACGCGATGACCAGCAGGGGAATCGCGATAACACCCTTGATCCGCAGCACGAAGAACTGCCGCACCAGTACGCCAGCGAGCATGATCCCAAGCAGCGCGACCCACGCATGCGAATGGCTAAAAACCATCGGGAAATGACTGCCGATCATGATGAACAACACCGGCAGCGTGAAGTATGTATTGTGTACCGAGCGTTGTTTGCCGATTGCGCCCAAGGCCGGATCGACCGGCAATCCGGCGCGAATCGCGGCCACCATCTTCTTCTGACCGGGAATGATGTGTACAAAAACGTTTGCGACCATGATCGTACCCATCACTGCGCCAACATGCATGAATGCTGCGCGCGCACTGAAAAGGTGAAACAGGGACCAATCGGCAAGTGCGACCAACATGAACATAACTGCGGCGAGAATCGTTTCGCGCCCTACAAAAAGCCGGCATAAAAAGTCGTAGATCAGCCACCCACCCGCAATGAACGCGATACTGATGCCAATCGCGCTACTCGCGGACATCGACATGACGGTTCGGTCGATCAACATCGTCTCTGCGCCCAGCCAATAGATGACGGCGAGTAATCCCATACCGGATAGCCAGGTGGTATAGGCCTCCCACTTTGACCAGTGCAAATGTTGCGTCAAGGGCTCGTTGCGCGGCCCAGTCAGATATTTTTGGCTGCGATAGAATCCTCCACCGT
>JANOKK010000924.1:0-1573 GCA_031419255.1 Betaproteobacteria bacterium | reverse complement strand
AGGAGCCACAGTTCAACGAGAAGCGCAAGGTCGAGGAAGAAGTTGACGAACTGTTGACGCTGGCCGTGAAGCTCGAAGGCATTGCCCGCAACGTCGGCATGCATGCGGGTGGTGTGTTGATCGCGCCGGGGCCGCTCACGGATTTCACGCCACTGTATGTTGCGGATGGATCGGACTCGGTGGTCTCGCAATACGACAAGGATGATGTCGAAGCGGTTGGCTTGGTGAAGTTCGACTTTCTGGGGCTCACCACGCTGACGATTCTGGAAGAGGCCGAGCGCAATATTCACGCGCTCAATGCCAATCCCGGTGATGACCATTTCGATATGGACAAGGTACCGCTCAACGATCCCGGCTCATTCGAAATTTTCACGCGCGGCACCACCGTCGCCATCTTCCAGTTTGAATCGAAGGGCATGCGCGATATGTTGATTCGCGCACGCCCGGATCGGCTCGAAGATCTGATCGCGCTGAACGCTCTCTATCGTCCAGGCCCGATGGAATCGATTCCGGACTACTGTGACCGCAAGACCGGTAAAGCGAAAGTCGAGTACCCCGACGCCAAACTGGAAGCTATTCTGAAACCGATTCTCGGGCCGACGTATGGCGTGATGGTGTATCAGGAACAGGTGATGCAAATCGCCCGCGAAATCGGTGGCTATTCGCTGGGCGGCGCGGATTTGTTGCGGCGCGCGATGGGCAAGAAAAAGCCCGAAGAGATGGCGCAGCACCGCGCGATTTTTGGCGAAGGTGCCACCAAGAATGGCGTCTCGCTTGCGAATGCGAAAGCACTTTACGACGCGATGGAAAAATTCGCGGGCTACGGATTCAACAAATCGCACTCGGCACCATACGCCTATCTCGGCTATCTCACGGCTTATTTGAAAGCCAATCACGGTGCCGCATTTATGGCCGCCAACTTGTCGTGCGCGATGGATTTCACGGACAAAGTGCAGCAATTGTTCGAGGATACGAAGGCCAACAAGCTGACAGTATTGCCACCCGATATCAATCGCGGCGATTACCGCTTCGTTCCGATCGACCGCACCACGATTCAATATGGGTTGGGTGCCATCAAGGGTACCGGGCGCGGCGCAATCGAGAACATCGTCGCGGTGCGCGCGGCGGGTGGCGCGTTCAGAGATTTGCTCGATTTTGTGAAACGCGTTGATCGCCACACCGTTAATCGCCGCGCCATGGAAGCGCTGATCCGCGCCGGTGCGTTCGATTCGATCAATTCCAACCGCGCGGCATTGCTGATGTCGCTGCCATCGGCCATTGAGCTCGCGGAAAAGGCCGAACGCGACAAGCAGCAGGTGAGTTTGTTCGGCGACGCGACGCACGAAAGCGGGCAAGTATTGACGCTGATCGAGACCGCAACGTGGAGCGACCGCGAACGCCTGAACAATGAAAAGCAATCGCTCGGTTTCTATTTATCCGGACATCCCTTTACGAGTTACGCGGCGGAGGTGCGGCAATTCGCCAAGACCGAATTGAAAGACATCCAGCCCAACACCATCGCGCTGCTCGCAGGTGTGCTGCACGAACAGCGAGTGCGCAACGGCAAGCGCGG
>JANOKK010000923.1:0-2648 GCA_031419255.1 Betaproteobacteria bacterium | reverse complement strand
TTTGTGAATAGTTGGCGTCGATCGCCAGCCGGCTGACTTGGCCGATCATGTTGGGCAGACCGTTGTTGAAGGCGCTGAACAGCGCCCCGCTGTTGGTGCTTTTGAAGATGCCGCGATTGGTGGTGGTGACGTACAAGACCGCAGGATTGGTCTGATCCTGATAGGCAGCGCCTTCGATGGTGTTGCCGGTCAAGCCTGTGTCCAAGGGGTTGCAGCCCGCGCTGCAGTCACCATAAACGTAGCCGATCTGGTACAACGTCGGCCCGGTCACGTAGGCTTTGTATGGCGTATCGCGATCATGGGTAATGGCATTCAGGCGGCCACCGCCACCGTTGTAATTCACGCCGTTTACCTGATTGGTGTTGGCGGTGAGGTTGACCTGAGTGTCGGTGACTTTGCCCACCCCATCGATGGTGCCGAAATAATAGGTCGGACTGGCGGCGCCGGCGAGGACCGTCACGGTGCGCGTATTTTGCGTGCGCTCTTCCCCCGACGCAGTGTTTCCCCACGGTGCCCAGTTAAGGCCACCATCGATGGTTTTATAAACGCCCTGCTTGTCCAGCCCGACATATATCGCGGTATTGGATTCTTTCTGGATCCCGCCCAGCGCCGCAAATCCGGCGGGCAGTCCGGCCAATACAGGGTTGATCAGCGTCCAGGTGGCACCGGTATCGGTCGAGCGATACATGCCGCTGCCATGGACATAGGCCACCAGATTGATTGGGGTTACGCCAGCGATTGGAGCCGCTGAGGTGAATTGGACGTTGAACGCGTTAAGGGTTCCGTTGGGCGCGCTAATGTTGGTGTTTGCGGTCGCCCACGTCACACCTGCATCGATACTCTTGAAAATGCCGTAGTTGCTGGTGGCGAGAAAATAAGTATTCGACGGCACGTCACGCAACAATGCGGAAACCGCGACGTCGTCGGGCAGCTTGGTGATACCCACACCATTACCGAGACGGCTCCACGTGAGTCCATCGTCGATGCTTCTGTATAAGCCGCTGTTGTTGCGACACGCCGTGCCAACGATGAGCGTGCGCGGCATGGTGGCATCAAAATTGATCGAACGAATGTTTGCACAGCCCAACGCAGATGCGCCGCCACCATTTATCCCTGTCCATGTCGCGGCGGCATTGGCATCCGACGTCTTGAACAGCCCTGCCCCATCGGTACCGGCGTACAGGGTGTTGATATCGATTGTTGTGAGCGTCCTGACTTGCACGACCGGCAAGCCGTTGTTGATTTTTTGCCAAACGGTCGTCTGGTTACCGGTATCGGTGACCTTGTATACGCCGTCCGTCAGGGTGCCCACAAACAGCGTATGCGTGCCCGCCGAGGGCGTGTTGGCGAAGGCGCTGATGTTGCGGATGTAGGGATCCGATGAGACTCGATAGGTCCACTGTGCAGCGGCATGTTGAATATGGGCGGTTGCGACAAGAAACACGGCGGCGGCAGAAGTGGCGAAGCGAAAAATACAGGATGACACCATGCGAAATTCTCCGGTGGACAACAATGCATTCGCGGAATTACCGTCGCCTGCCGCTTGTTGCGGTGGCAGTGATTTTTGCCTCGTTACCGGGTATTCTGCGCCAAAACGCTTTGGTCAGAGCATTTGCTCCATTTGGCGTGACAGCTCCAATCGAGCCGTGAAGGCACGCATAACCGGCACGCTTTCAATTTACGTGGCTAACCTGACATCAACACTGCCTTTAACTTGCCCGCAGATTGTGCGGCCATGGCGTCTTCGCCTGCGGGGTACCACGTGGCAGACGGCAATCCCGCCCGGGTTAGCCACCAATGTCAAGCACTGGCGCGGCGTTTCAGGTGAAAGTGCTCCGAACTGCTCGCCAGTGCTAGACTTTTATCGTCTACCGACGTCGACTGGCTGCGGTAGCCCGGAAGTAGCGCAGCGAATTCCGGGACAAACGCGACAATGCGGCTCCGTTCCGCATCTCACCACCGACCTCGATTGCGCTACGCTTCATCGAGGCTACGCAGGCTGGGATTCATGCAATCGCCCCCGCAATGAACCGTTTCACCGCCCCCGCATCGGCCTCCATCACTTCAAATTTCTGCGGCAGCGATTCAATCCCCTCATAGCGCGCCGGACGCGACGGCTTTCTGCCGAGAGCTTCCAACATGCTCTCTTCGAATTTTGCCGGTAACGCGGTTTCAAGGCAGATCAAAGGCTCGCTCGCTTGGCGATGCGCGAGCCCCACCTTCATGCCATCCGCGGTATGCGTGTCGATCTCGATTCCGTACTTGCTCCACACGTCGCGAATCGTCGCAATGCGGTCGGCGTGATTGCTGCGCCCGGATAGAAAACCGAATCCCGGCATGCGCTTCCATACATCCCCGCATTCAGCGACATTGAATCCGCCTTCGTGCTCAACTTTGCGCATCAGTTCGCGAACGGCGGCAGGATCGCGCCAAAAAAGATCGTAGAGAAAGCGCTCGAAATTCGAGGCTTTCGAAATATCCATCGAGGGGCTGGAGGTTTGCAAGGTCTCCGACGTTTTCCGTGGCCGGTAATTGCCGGTACGAAAAAATTCATCGAGTACATCGTTCTCGTTGGTGGCGACGATGAGGTGCTTGATCGGCAAGCCCATCATGCGCGCGATGTGCCCCGCCAGCACATTGCCGAAATT
>JANOKK010000922.1:0-4506 GCA_031419255.1 Betaproteobacteria bacterium | reverse complement strand
AGGCAAAAGGCCTCGATGTATCCGCTTGAAATCGGCCAGCGCATTCGCCACATCTTCTTGCTTAACGGCGTGCAGAATTTGCGAGCTTGACGACGAGAATTCCATGCGCGAGTTCTGGAAATATGTCTCCGTTATCGCGTTTCTCATGAAGTATCCACCTTGATGATAGCCGTCGGCCCCACCATAGGCCTCTGCAAAAAAGTATACGCGTCTGGCACCCGCATCGACCCAAAGCGGATAACCCTGCGTGGTACCCAAATCCGCCCTCAACCCGAGCAACCGAGCGACACTGAAGTCAATGTCAACATGCGACGTGACGCGCTGAACTTCAAACGTTTTCTTGAAAGCGGACGGCGCAAACATGACGAGCGGAACATGAAACGAGTAGCTGTCAAGAGTGCCCGCTTTGAAGTCGGGGTCTTCGCGAGCGGAGCGAATACCATGATCGGCCGTCATCACGATGACCGTGTTGCCAAGCGCTTTTTCTTCGCGCAACAAGTCAACCACTTCTTGCAACCAAAGCGACTGAAGCTTCATCAAGTATCGGCCATGGGCGCGAACTTCAATTGATTCGCCAACACGCAACCACGGCCCATGCCCGATGAGGGGCAGGAACACATTGGCAAATTTCTTCCCCGAGCGGATCGCCGAGCGCATATCTGTTTTCATTTGATCGAGACAACGCAAATCATTCCACAGCCGCCACATCATCCATTCTTTTCGCGTGCCGTCGAAGTGCGGACTTGCTCGAACAATTTCAATGAACAATTTGGTCGCCTCATCGAGGGTACGCCGCGACTCCGGCAACTCAAGTTGCTGATGCCGCTGAGCCACAAACACTTTGTCAATGCCAAATTGCCCAAGCATTGTGTCATCCGCTTCACCCTTCGAAATCACGGGTAGGTACGCGGCGGTCAAATATCCCGCTCCTCGCAGTTGAGAGAACAGCGGACGGTGTTGCTTGAATCCGCCGCGCGCGACAACTTCACGCCGTCCGTCAGGATACAAACCCGTCAATATGGAAAATAGCGCATCGCTCGTATATGGATACGTCGTTTGGTGTTGACGCGCCACGAGCGCATGCTGAATGAGTTCCCTCGGAATCAATTCCGACGGATCTCCCTCCGGAAGTACATCTGCGGGGCCAGTCTCCATGATGAAGTAGAGGAGGTTGGAGCCCGATTCCACCCCCGCCATGTTTGAGTCGGCAATTTCGGTTGGCGTTGTCGTAAGTTGCCTGAATGCGAGAATGCTTTCGTCGGTCGACACGCGCGTTATGGGCGAGTCTTGCGTACGTGAAAAGGCGGCAGTGATCGCCTTTCGCACGGCATCCTGGCGCAACCCATTGGGATTCGAGGGATACGCGCTGATCGCAAGGACGGCCATTGCCACAGAAAAGGCACCGAGCGAATATTTGCCGGCATTTTTGATCCACTTCATCGACAATGCGTTCGCCAAAACAGGGATCATGACGAAACTCGTTGCTGTCGCAGTCAACGTCAAAACCAATTTCAGTACAAAAACTGCGGAAACATAGTCTGCGGCCATTCTCCAATCGGTTTGCGCGAATTGCGCTCCTTCAAGAAGCATCACCAATGACACGTATTGACCCAGATTCTGTTGCGCCCAAAGCTCCACAAAGTAGAAGCTCACCAATGCGCAAGACACCAACGTGGCAAGGATGTGTGCCTTACGCCTGAACAGCGTGAACGCGAAGAGCAGGGTAACGCCCGGAACGAAAAGGAAATTCACGATGATGTCGAGCGAAAAGTAACTCGCAGCCGTCAACATTGACATTTCCATCAGGCTTTCAACGCCGTGCGACCGCGTGATGCCCGTCCGATACGTTTCAATCAGGCAATATTTCATATACATTCCTGCCAATCCAGCGCAGAAAAGCGGAGCGTACGCGCGATGAATCATCGGCCAATTGATCGTGGGCACGCAGTGTCTCCTCATTTTTGAGCAAAGAAAATTCATATTATGGCAAGTCGAACTGCGAACAACCTGCACGGGCATTGATGTAGTTCTGTGCCGCCCACCACATACATTGGCAGCGCGTCGACGCCAAATGGATCAGCGGCATAAACTTTTCGCCGCATCAGTCAGTTGTCGGGTGTCGGCTATTTGCGAGACCCACTCGCATAGATGGTAAAACGACTTGACTCGCAAGGAAAGATTAAGCTCGCGAAACTAACGAAACGGGGAATTGCGTCGCTATCGTCCCGACCTCGCAGAACAGCATTTGCGCCAGCCAACGCAAACAGGCAGCGGTTTGGCGACCCGCTCGGACTTTCGGATAATTGACGTTCAAGCGTCCGGCTACTTTGTGGCGTCTCGATTGCTGTTGCTTGATTCAGCACGCTTTCGGAAAGGTTGCAAAGGTAAGCGCAGGCAATCGGGTGGTGTTTGTTTTGTCGCGCGAAGATCTTTTAAATGTGAAAGCGAATGGTCGCGAAAGTCCACGCTGAGCTTGACCTTACGCCGATTCCAGGATCATTTGTACTGTCATCCTGAGCGAAGCAAAGGATATCGTCGCATGAACCAGATCCTTCGCGTCGCTCAGGAAGGCACCGCAAATTCGTGAGAATAGAGGCATGAGTCAGCGCATACGGGATCATCGCCCGGGATGAATTTGCACGATTGAATTTGAGTTGGAATTACTCGCCAGTCAGGAATTAACGCGACCAAATTACCTGATTCATCATTTCCGCGAACAACGGCAACTAGGCAACGTTGCCTTCACCGCCGCCGCCATTGTTTCCATCGCCACCGCCATTGCCTCCCTCCGGTGCGCCACCTGAACCACCGGCACCGCCACCTCCGCCGCCACCGCCTTCACCATTTTCACCACGCGGCCCGCGATTGCGTCCGCCGCGTCCGCGAAAATTGCGGCGCTGGCGTCCGCGTGGGCCACGCGGCCCGGCCGGCGCGGCAGGGTCGGTGGTGTGCGTAACGACATTTCCGGCGCCCTCGACCGCATTGCCGATGTTGTCATGGGGTTCGGCGACAACTCTCTCTGAGGGCGGCGGGCGGTTGCCGCGATTCTCGCCACGGTTACCGGATGACTCATCGGCACCCAGGTTCGCCGATACGTTATTGCCCACACCCTGCATATTGGGATCGCGTTTGACCCCTTTGCCGCCGCGACGATTGCGGCGCGGGCGCGGTGCACCGGGTGCGCGTTCCTGCCCCGGCACGTTATCGGTTGTATTGGTATTGGCATTACCTTCGCGTGGCGGTCTGCCACCCTCGCGCGGTGGTCGGGCTCCGTCACGCGGCGGTCCGTCGCGAGGTGGCTTCGGGCCGCGCGGGCCCGGTACGCCAGGGGCACGCGGTTTGCCGCGTGCGCCACCGCGATTGTCGCCACGTCCGTTACCTCGTCCGTCACTGCGTGCCTCGCCGCGCGCAGTGCCACGTGTGTCGCCACGTTTTTCGCCCGGCAGCGCTGCGTCGGCTTCTTCTTTCATCCCGGCGCCGGCCAGCACGCTGCGAACTTGATCCGGTGAAAGCTCCATCATCTTGCCGCGCGACAAGCGCGGCGGCAACTCGATCTTGCCGAAGCGCGTGCGGATCAATCGTGACACCGTGAGGCCTTGCGACTCGAACATCTTGCGCACTTCGCGGTTGCGCCCTTCCTTGATCGTGACCTGATACCAGTGATTCGCGCCTTCGCCGCCGCGCTTTTCAATGGTATCGAAACGCGCGTCGGCACCTGCGCCATGAAGCGGCGGCGCGGGGTCGTGATCCGTATCACTATCCATATCGTCAGCGGCGTGATCGACGTACTCTTGCTCATCGTCCGCGCTATCGATTGCAACACCGGTCAGCAAGGCTTGGGTTTGCTCGTCGGTCAATTCGCCGAGAATACGCACCGCGTATTCACGCTCCACCTCATAGCGCGGATGCATGAACCGATTCGCGAGTTCGCCATTGGTGGTGAAAATCAGCAGGCCGGATGTGTTGATATCGAGGCGACCGATCGCGATCCATTTGCCGGTTTCCACCGGCGGCAAATTATCGAATACGGTGATGCGATTGCCCGGGTCACTGGTGGTGACAATCTCACCTTCCGGTTTGTGATACAGCAAAATGCGCGGCAATTCTTCGCTGAATTTGAGTTTCACGGGCCGCTGATCGACCAGTACATTGTCGCCGGGTGAGACTTGCGTGCCGGTGGTGGCGACGATGCCGTTGACCATTACGCGACCGGTCGAGATCATGATCTCCATATCGCGCCGCGAGCCGATGCCCGATTGCGCCATAACTTTGTGCAAACGTTCGCGCTTGACGTTCGCCTGCGCAGCCAGCGCCTCGGCGAATTGACCGGATTTGGATTCCTCGCCGACACGGCGCGTGTCGCCGATTTGCGAAGGCGACGGCGTATGCGCGATCGCCATCGGCATTTTGCGGAACGGCGTCTTGCGGCCCGCCATGTTCTTGCGCGATTGCGGTCGCGCCGGACCACGAGGGCCGCGGGGTGGCCGCGCTTCTCCGTGCGGTGGC
>JANOKK010000921.1:0-1017 GCA_031419255.1 Betaproteobacteria bacterium | reverse complement strand
ACCACCACCCGCAAGCTCTATATCGAGCCCGGTATCCATGTAACACTTTCCGACACGGTCGGATTCATTCGGGATCTGCCGCACGGCCTCATCGCTGCGTTTCACGCGACGCTGACCGAGGCGATGGAAGCTGATCTCTTGTTGCATGTCGTCGATGGCTCCAGCACGGCGCGGGAACAGCATATTGAAGATGTCAACATCGTGCTGGCGGAAATCGGCGCGACATCGATTGCACAAGTGATCGTGTTCAACAAGATCGACAAGCTGGAAGGTATGTCCGTTGCGGCGACTGTGCGCGATGAAAATGATAATATCGCCGAGTTGCGGGTAAGCGCATTGACGGGCGGCGGCATTGACCTGGTGCGCGATGCGATCAAAGAGTACGCCATCGCGAGTGGTTTTCCCGCAATGAATTCGCGCGATGGCGCATATGTTGGCGATGCCCATTCGGATTTTCGTGGCATCGACAATGAACTTCTTAATAATCCGGGGTCTGACTTTGAAGTCGCGACAAGTGCCCCAACATACCAAGAATCAGACAACCTCCGGAGTGCATTGAATGCGGTCATTTGATCGAGCAATATTGGCGTGCGTGGCTGGCCCGTTGGCGGTCGCCGCCTATCCTTTTTATCTGGCGAAATATCATGTTTCCCGTCGTCTGCTTCGCGGCAAGCACGGGGACGGCGTTTCGGAAATGGCGGAGGATCCGCAATGGGGCAAGCGGGGTGGTGGCAACGAAGGGCCCCCCGATCTCGACGAGATCTTGCGAAAATTCAATCAGAAACTTGGCGGCCTTTTTAGCGGCAAGGGCAAGAGCAATCCCAACGGCGGCGGCACTGGTGGTAGTGGCGGGCCATCGGCCGCAATGATGGGTGGCGGTTTTGCGTTGGCGGCAGGGCTTGCGGTATCGGTATGGCTGGCAAGCGGGTTCTACATTGTGGAACAAGGCAGCAAAGGGGTCGAACTTCGATTGGGCAAATATGTACAGACGACTGAAGCCGGGCCGCGCTGGCATTG
>JANOKK010000920.1:0-16121 GCA_031419255.1 Betaproteobacteria bacterium | reverse complement strand
CCTGATTGCCGATCCACCGACTGGCTCACCTGTCTTCACACCGAAGCACCGAACAATTCAGGAAAAAACAATATATGAAACTGAAAGCCTCCACTCTCGCCGTTCTTGCACTCCTCGCCAGTGCGCCGATTCTCGCCGCCGACTTGATGGATGTTTACCGCGAAGCGCTCTCGCAGGATCCGGTCTACGCGTCGGCACGCTACGCGTATGAAGTCGGCAAGGAAGCGATCCCACAGGCGCGCGCAGGCATTTTGCCGTCTATCTCGTTCTCGCTCGGTGGCAACCGCAATCACCGCGATACCGAAGGGCTGCCGACACTCGATTACAACGCACACAGTTACGGCGTGACACTCTCGCAACCGCTATTTCGCATGGCGAACTGGATCGTCGTCGATCAAGCCGGTCTGCAAGTGAAGCAAGCCGAGGCCGTGCTCGCCGACGCAAGCCAGACCTTGATCGTGCGCACCGCCCAAGCCTATTTCGATGTGCTGCTCGCGCAAGACAATGTCTCACTTTCCGGCGCGCAGAAAAAAGCCATCAGCGAACAACTGGCGCAGGCCAAGCGCAATTTCGAAGTCGGCACCGCAACCATCACCGACACCTACGAGGCACAGGCCAAGTACGATCTCGCGATCGCGAAAGAAATTTCGGATTTGAACGACCTCGATATCAAGCAACGCGCGCTGCAGCAATTGATCGGCAAGATGCCCGCGAGCCTCGCACCGCTTCGCGACAACCCGAAATTGAGTTTGCCGCAGCCGGGCGACATGGAACAATGGGTGACGGCGGCCGAAGAGGCGAGCCCGGTGATTGCCCAATTGCGCCTCAATTATGAGATCGCCCTGAAGGAAATTGATCGCACCAGATCGGGACATTTGCCAACAGTCGATTTGACAGCCGGTTACAGCAATAGCAACAGCCCGATCACCACCTCGAGCGGCGCGTTTGCCAGCATGATTGACACCAAGGCCGGGCAAATCGGTTTCAACGTGACCGTGCCGATATATCAAGGCGGCGGCACGCAATCGCGGATACGACAATCCTTGTCCGCGAAGGAACGTGCCGCGCAGGATCTGGAAAACAGCAAGCGAACCGTCGCGCAAAGCGTGCGCCAAAGTTTTCTCGGCGTGACCAATGGTGTCGCGCAAGTGAAAGCGCTGGAAGCAGCACTGGTGTCGAACAAGTCTTCTCTCGATGCAACCGTCCTGGGTAAGGAAGTCGGCGTGCGTACGAACGTGGATGTGCTGAACGCGCAACAGCAACTGTTTCAGGCGCAACGCGATTTGCAGCAGGCGCGCTACAACACCATCCTCTCGCAATTGCGCCTCAAATCCGCCACCGGCCGGCTGAAGGATACGGATCTGGGCGAAGTCAACGCGTTGCTGGCGAAGTAGGACTTAACGGTCACAAAAACCAGTGTCATCCTGAGCAACGCGAAGGATCTTGCTGCAACAAGATCCTTCGCGTTGCTCAGGATGACAATACTTTGAATAGCGTAAGGAATACCGAATCCTACCGACGTTGATTCGGCGACTCCGCCATCAATGGAGCGATGAGCCGCATGGTTTTCTCGGTTGCGCCGGCATGTGCCAACGCAAAGTTCCTGGCCGCTGCACCCATCGCATACCGCGCCGCATCATCCTTGAAAAGTAATTTCGCCATCGTCATCACCGCATTAGCATCGGTCGCCTGACGCATCCCACCTTCCTCGATGGCGAGCCTCGCGGCTTCCGCAAAATTAAACGTCGATGGTCCCATGATGACGGGCTTTCCTTGTGCGCAGGCTTCGATCAGATTTTGCCCGCCGAGGGGCAACAGACTCCCGCCAATGAACGCAACATCGCACATGGCCACGTACGCGGCCATCTCGCCCATTGAGTCCCCCAGCCAGACGTCGCAATCGTTGTTGAGTGCGCCGGCACTGCGGCGCTGCATGGCGAGATTGCGCGCGCGGATCAAGGTCTCGACCGCATCGAAGCGCTGCGGATGGCGCGGCACCAATACCAGCAATATTTTCTTTCGTTCGACAGCGGAAAATTTGCGGCAATAGGCGTCGAGCATCACCGTCTCCTCGCCGTCGCGGGTACTGGCGGCCAGCAGGATTTGTTTTTCTTTTGGCAGGCCTGAACGCCATGATTGGCCTTTGGCAACAAGCGCCGCGTCAACCGCCATGTCGAACTTGATATTGCCGGTGATTTCAAGTTTGGCGGCGCCAAGAAGTTTCAGGCGATCGGCATCCGCGCGCGATTGCGCGGCAATCACTTGCATGCATTGCAGTGCGTCCCGCGCCAATGCGCGCACCAGCGCAAAACGCGTGTACGCGCCGAATGATTTTTCACTGAGTCTCGCGTTCACCAACAGCGCGGGTACATGTTCGCGGTGGCAAGCGGCGAGCAGGTTCGGCCATATTTCCGTTTCCATGATCACCAGAACCTGTGGGGAATACGTTGTGATCAGACGGCGTTGCGCGGAGAAAAAATCATAGGGCAAATACATACAAATCACATGATCGCCGAAGAGTTCATTGGCGGTGGCGCGTCCGGTTGGTGTCATGCAAGTGATCAATATCGAATAATTTGGATATCGCTGCTGAAATTCCCGCACCAGCAGCGAGGCTGCGCGCATTTCGCCGACCGAGACCGCGTGCAACCAAATGGTTCCTGCCTTCGCATTGATGGGTGACGCGAAAAAACCGAAGCGCTCGCCCCAATGTCGCAAATAGGCGGGTTGCCGGGCGCCACGCCATAACAGTCGCAGGATGACGATTGGCATCGCGAGAAACAGCAAGAGCGAATAGAGCATTCTCACCGCGCGACCCCGATCTGCGACGTCAACGCACGCCACACCAAATCTACCGGCGGCGGATTCGATACGTCGCGAGTACCACCGCCCAAGTTCATAATGCCCGCGCCGCCGTGCAAGCCGGTGAGTGCAGGGTCCGTGGTGAGGTAGATGCCAATCGTGGGCCGCCCCAACGCGACCGCCAAATGCGCGAGGCCGGTATCGACGCCAACCACCGCCGCCGCACGTGCCAACAATTGTGCTGCCGCCGTCAATGAAAGTTTTGCGGGCACGACCGCCTGCGGTATTTTTTCAGCGATGCGCTGGCTGACGTCGTGTTCAGCCTCGGTGCCCCAGGGCAACGTCACCGCAATATTTGCGGCATTAAGGCGGCTGCCCAACTCGATCCAATTTTGCTTGGGCCACATTTTGTCGGCACGACTGGTTGCGTGCAAAAACACGACGGTTGGCGTCGATGGCGAACCGACAAGCTCCGCCTTCGGCCCGGTGAGGCCGTAGTTGAGTGGCAAATCGAGGGAATAGCCGAACGCGCGCGCGGCGAGCAGGCGATTGCGCTCGACCGCATGCATCGCTCGCGCAATATCGAACGTGTGATCGTAGAATCGCGCGGCGAAGGGTTCACGTGCGGACGCGGATGCATGACCATAGACCGGCCCCTTGGACCAACATGAAATCCACGCGCTTTTAATCAAGCCCTGGGTATCCAGAATCGCGTCGTAGCGTTGATTCGACAACTGCTTGCGCGCAGCAAGAAACCGTCGCCACGCCGCACTCGATGACAGGTTCTTTTTCAACGCGCGCAACGGCACGCCAATGACGTTGGTGATCGCCGGATGCATCGCCGCGATTTCCGCATAGGGCGCCTCGATCGCCCAATCGATCTCGACGCCGGGTAATGCGCGTGCCAGATCGCTCGCCACGGGCAGATTGTGGATCACGTCGCCCAGCGACGATAATTTCACCAGCAGAACACGCATGCGGGCATTTTAGCCTGCATGATCCTAGAAACGGCAGTTGACCGCTATCAATGCCGTGGAACACCGCGCCAGTGCTAGGGTTTCGCTCCCGGCGCGTTTCTCCCAATGGGTGAGAGCGCTACGGGTGCGATTGCACATTTTGCAGTCTCCGTGGCAGCGTTGTTCCTCCTGGAAGGGTGAAGCCTGCGTCGTCGCTATTGCCAAATGAGGCCTTGCCAGGAAACCTGCAAAATGCACACTCACACTTGCAGTGCGCGTGGCCTGTTGCATCAGGCCACCGTTCAGCAGGCGCACCGCACGCGGTGCGAAATCCCTGCTTCACCCTGTCCAACTGCCGTTTCTAGGATGATTCTCGTGGCCATTTTCGGCGTGCAGTCAATTCCTGCGCATGCTCGATTACAATCGGATTCTCCACTGGAACATCCTTCATGTCGCCCTCAAAAATTCCGCTCTCCGTCGTCATCATCGCCAAGAATGCGGCCTCACAGATCGGTGCGTGCATTGAGAGTGTCGCGTTCGCTGAAGAAGTGCTGGTCGTGGACTCGGGTTCGGAAGACGAAACCCGGGCGATTGCGGATGTGATGGGCTGTCGCGTGATCGAAAGAGAATGGCTTGGTTTCGGCCAGCAGAAGCAGTTTGCGGTGACACAAGCAAAACATGATTGGGTGCTGTGCCTCGACGTTGATGAACGTGTGTCGCCGCCGCTTGAAGCCGGCATCCGCGCGGCATTGACGTCACCCACGCACCGCGCTTTTCGCATGCGCCGTCGCAACCGTTTTCTCGGTAAATGGCTATCCCACGGCGAAGGCTATCCCGATTGGTCGCTGCGCATGTTTCATCGACAACATGCGAGTTGGAGCAACGACCCAGTGCATGAAACCGTGATCACGACGGTCGATGTCGGCGTGCTGGATGGGGATCTACTGCACGATTCGGCCGACGAAATCACCACGTATCTGCAAAAACAGAACCGCTATTCATCGCTTCACGCTGAGTCGCTGTTTCAACAAGGCGTGCGCGCGGGCTACATCAAGTTGTTCGTGAGCCCGATGGCGAGGTTCATCAAGTTCTACATTTTGCGTTTGGGTTTCCTCGATGGCGGGCCGGGATTCGCGCACGTCGCCGTCGGCTGCTTCGCCGCGTTCGCAAAATACGCGAAGCTGATCGAGCTCGAAAACAAGACGTCTTGAATCGTTGGCGGTATCCGTTGCGCGGGGCTGCGCTGGTAAAATGCCGGGTTGAAGTCACTGTTCCGGTTTGCGCCGGAGTGCGGAGAAACCCATGATTATCGTCACCGGCGGCGCCGGTTTTATCGGTTCAAATTTTATCCATGCCTGGCTCGCGCAGAACGCGGGGCCGGTGGTGAACCTGGACAAGCTCACTTATGCGGGCAACCTGATGTCGCTTGCCGATGTCGCGTCCCACCCGGATTATCGATTTGTGCATGGCGATATCGGTGATCGCGCGTTGGTCGGCGCGTTGCTGCGCGACACCAAACCAAAGGCGATGGTGAATTTCGCCGCCGAGAGCCATGTCGATCGCTCGATTCATAGCGCCGGCGATTTCATTCAGACCAATATTGTCAGCACCTTCAATTTGCTCGAAGAGGTGCGCGACTATTGGCAAGGCTTAGCGGATGCAGAGCAGGCGGCGTTCCGGTTTCTGCATGTCTCCACAGACGAAGTCTACGGCTCGCTCGGTATGGACGATGCCGCCTTCACCGAGCAACACAAATACGAACCGAACAGCCCGTATTCCGCATCGAAAGCGGCCTCGGATCACTTGGTGCGCGCCTATCACCATACCTATCATTTGCCGGTACTGACGACCAATTGCTCGAACAACTATGGCCCCTATCATTTTCCGGAAAAGTTGATTCCGTTGATCATATTGAATGCGCTCAATGGCAAGCCATTGCCCGTCTATGGCGACGGCAAGAACGTGCGCGATTGGTTGTACGTGGCGGATCATTGCACCGCGATTCTTCAGGTGCTGGCCAAGGGTCGCATCGGCGAAACCTATAACGTCGGCGGGCGCAATGAGCGCACCAACCTTGACGTCGTCAACACGATTTGCAATTGGCTTGATCAACTAAAGCCACGCGCCGACGGCAAGAAGTACGCTTCGCAAATCGCCTTCGTCGCCGACCGGCCCGGCCATGATCGCCGCTACGCGATTGATGCCACCAAACTCGAGGGCGAACTCGGCTGGCGCGCGCAGGAAACATTTGAAAGCGGCATCGAGAAAACCGTGCGCTGGTATCTCGCCAACACCGAGTGGGTGCAGGCCGTCACGCGCGGCGATTACCGGCAGTGGATGCAAACGCAATACGGCGCCAAGGCGGCCGCGTGAATCGAACAACGAAACGCAAAGGCATCATCCTCGCTGGCGGCAGCGGCACGCGGCTTTATCCCGTCACGCAAGTGGTGTCGAAGCAATTGCTGCCGATCTACGACAAGCCGATGGTCTATTACCCGCTATCGACCTTGATGCTCGCCGGCATCCGCGACATTCTCATCATCTCTACGCCGCACGATACGCCGCAGTTCAAGGAATTGCTCGGCGACGGCAGTCGATGGGGGTTGTCGCTTGTCTACGCGGTGCAGCCCTCGCCGGACGGGCTCGCACAGGCGTTTCATATTGGCAAGAACTTCATCGCGGGCGACGATTCCGCGCTAATCCTTGGCGACAATATTTTCTACGGCCACGACCTGTCGCTGTCGTTGCAGCGCGCCGATGAAAAATCCCGTGGTGCCACCGTGTTTGCGTATCCGGTGCACGATCCCGAACGCTACGGCGTGGCGGAATTCGACGCGAGCGGCAAAGTGATTTCGCTGGAAGAAAAACCATTGAAGCCGAAATCGCGTTACGCCGTGACCGGCATTTATTTCTACGACAACCAAGTGTGCCAATTGGCGGCGGATTTAAAACCTTCCGCGCGGGGCGAATTGGAAATTACTGATTTGAATCGCCTCTATCTGCAACGGGGCGAGTTGACTTGCGAAGTCATGGGCCGCGGCATGGCGTGGCTCGATACCGGTACGCACGAATCGCTGTTGGAAGCCTCGCAATACATCGCCACCATCGAGCGCCGCCAGGGTTTGAAGGTAGCGTGCCCGGAAGAGATCGCCTATCGCCGTGGCTGGATTTCGGCGACCGATATCGAAAAGCTCGCCGCGCCGATGCTGAAGAATGGTTACGGCCAGTACCTGATGCAGATGCTCACCGAACGCGTGTTTTAGGCGGCCCGATGAAAGTGATCGACACCGCGATTGCGGACGTGAAAATTGTCGAGCCAAACGTGTTCGGTGACGAACGCGGATTTTTCTTTGAAAGCTTCAATGCCCGCGCATTCAACGCGGCCATTGGCGCGGCAGTTTCGTTTGTCCAGGACAACCATTCAAAGTCGCTCAAGGGCGTCTTGCGTGGACTTCACTATCAAGTTCAACAATCGCAAGGCAAACTGGTACGCGTGGTGGCGGGTGAAGTGTTCGATGTGGCGGTCGATATTCGCCGTACCTCGCCAACCTTCGGCCAGCATGTTTCGCTGCGCTTGTCGGCAGCAAACAAGCGCATGTTGTGGGTGCCCGCCGGTTTCGCGCACGGATTTCTGGTGACCTCCGCCGCCGCCGAATTTCTCTACAAGACCACCGACTACTACGCGCCAAAACATGATCGCAGCCTGCTATGGAACGATCCTGCGCTCGGTATCGATTGGCCGATCATTGAAACCGGCGCGCCACAGTTGAAGCCCGCCGACATCAACGGCAAGCCGCTCGCGGACGCCGAAACGTTTCAGTGAGCGGCGCGATCAACACGCCGCGCATCCTCATTACCGGCGGTGAAGGCCAACTGGGCTGGGAACTCGCCAACGCTTTCGCGTCATTCGGAGAAGTTTTCGCGTTTGATCGCGCGCAATTGAATCTCGCCGATTGCGATGCCATTCGTGCACGCTGCCGCGACGTGAAACCCACATTGATATTGAATGCCGGTGCCTATACCGCCGTCGACCGTGCCGAATCAGAGCCGGACATTGCGATGCAAGTCAACGGCATCGCGCCGGGGATCCTCGCTGAAGAGGCCAACCGACTCGGCGCGCCATTGATTCACTATTCAACCGATTACGTGTTCGATGGCCTCTCAACCACGCCGTACCGCGAAGACGATACGACTTCGCCACAAAGCGTTTACGGACGCACCAAACTCGCCGGTGAAAACGCCGTTATTGCCAAGGCGAAGCACTACCTGGTGTTTCGCACCAGTTGGCTCTATGGCAATCGCCGGCAGAACTTCATGTTGACCATGCTGCGCTTGGCCCGCGAACGGGATGAGTTGAGAATCGTCGGCGATCAGATTGGTGCACCGACCTGGGTGCGGTCGGTAAGCGAAGCAACGGCGCAATGCATAACGGCGACGGATGCCAACTTCCACCTCAATATTCCGAACGGGATTTATCACCTCACCGCCACCGGCCAAACCTCCTGGGCCGGCTTCGCCGCCGCAATCCTTGAAGGTGTCGCTGACCCCGCGCGCCGCGCGAAACGCGTGATCCCCATTACCACCGCCGACTACCCAACCCCCGCAAAGCGCCCGGCGTTTTCGGTGTTGGCATTAGCCAAAATCAGCGCAGCATCGGGAATCAATCCACTTGATTGGCGTGAACAACTTGCGGCATGCCTCGCCGAGCGAGAACATTTGAAACTCTAGCACTGGCGAGGCGTTTCAGCCTCTTTCGCCCTGTGAGCCGCTCTGGTATTGGAGTCCTTCTCTTGGGTACTTCTATTAACCCTCAATTCTTGTCATCCTCGCGAACGCGGGGATCCATTTTTCGTTGCATCTCATATGGTTACGAAATTTGGATTCCCGCGTTCGCGAGAATGAAAGGGTAAATAGAAGTACCCTCTTTAGACTGGACGCAGAAGAAATGCTACCCGCACACCCCCACCCACCCGCACGCGCTGCAAAAATCGCAGCCGTCCTTGCGGATCACGGAACGATTGCCGCATTCGCGACAAAGCGCACCTTTCATCGCCGCGAGCGATTCTCGTGGGCGCGGCGCTTCGAGAATGCCCATGTCGCGTAGCGGAAATCCTTCGCGGTCGAGCACGCCGAGCATGTTGTAGCGGTGGATCAATAATCGCGCGACGTAAGCAACGGTGGATGGCCAATTTTGCTGACGGCGTTCGCCGGGCACAAACGCCATAAAATCGCCCAGCGGTTCAGCATAATTTAAAAGCTTGCGCAGTTTCATGCCAATCCATGCGGGATCCATCACTCGCATGTCCAGGGAGAGAATGCGCGCGAGGCCATCGAGTGCGCGCGGGTAGTGGCCCGAAAGCCACAGGGAATACGGACGTGTCGTCGTCGCACCCGCGTTCACGCCATCGGGCAAGGTAATTTCCTTCACGCCTACGACGAATTCGTCACCCGCAGCGGGGTTCACAACATCAACCGTCCAGGCAAGCGTTCCATTCGATCCCGTGCGCGGTTCATCTACGCTGAACATGGCGTCGATCACCGAAGTGGTGCCGTCATCATCAAACACATGCAAGCGATCACAGCGATAGCGGATCACCTGCCCGATCGCGGAAACGACACCCGGCATTCGCTTCATTTCGCCGTTGGGCGGGAAGCGCATCTCGAACGCGTCATCGCCAACGGTGCGCGTCAGTGCGTCGAGCTTCAAGGCGAGCCAGCCGCGATCATTGGTGCGCATATCCATCGACAGCGTTTTGGCAACGGCGCCGAGGCCGCGCGGCTGCTCGGTGCCATTGACCCACACTTCAAACGGGAACGCCTTGCCACTCTCTGCGATGTGCCCGACGAAGAGTGCGAAGCGGCCCTGCGGCGATTCGATCATGTAGGTCCATGCGTCGTTGCCATCGGGCAATTCGGGGCGGCCGGGCCAACGAAGCGACGACAGCACCGGTGCCGGCAATGTGTCGAGTGCCAAGCGCGCATTGTGATGTGGTGTCGGTATTGCCGGTTGCATTGCCGGCTCATGATGCGGCGGCGTGACCGACAGTACCGATCCCAGCACGTTATTGGGACGATAGGTAGCAAGACCTTTCAAGCCGGATTTCCAGGCGTTGAAATAGAGATTCTCAAAATCGGCGTAGGGATAATATTCCGGCACATTCACGGTTTTGGAAATACTGGTATCGATATACGGCGCAACCGCAGCCACCATTTGCAGATGCGCGTCGGCGGAAATATTCAGCGCCGTGACAAAGTATTCCGGCAGCGTGCGCGTATCGCCGCCGAGGTGACGGTACAAGCGCCAGGCATGGTCTTCGACCAGATACTCCTTGTGCGTGCCATCGGGGTTGCGTTTCTTGCGCGTGTACGTGTACGAAAACGGCGGCTCGATGCCGTTGGAAGCGTTGTCGGCGAAGGCAAGTGAAATGGTGCCCGTCGGCGCGATGGACAAGAGGTGAGAATTGCGGATGCCATGTCGACGAATCGATTTCCGCAGGGCGTCCGGCAGGCGCGACGCAAAGTTTTCCCCTGCAAGATACAGGTCGGCATTGAACAGGGGAAAGGCACCGCGTTCTTCCGCGAGGGCCACGGATGCCGCATAGGCCGTATCGCGCAGGCACGCTGAAATTTTCGCCGCCATCTCGCGCGCCGGTGGTTCGTCGTAACGCAGCCGCAACATCGCCAGCGCATCGCCCAGCCCCGTGAAGCCAAGGCCGATGCGGCGTTTGGCACGCGCCTCTGCATGTTGCGCGGCAAGCGGCCACTCGGTGACCTCGAGCGTGTTGTCGAGCATACGCACCGCGATGGCGGCGACATCACCGAAGGCCGTGAAATCAAAACGCGAATCGGCGCTGAAAGGTGCCGCGACAAATTGCGTCAGATCGATCGACCCCAGACAGCAACAGCCATAAGGCGGCAAAGGTTGCTCACCACAAGGATTGGTCGCGGCGATCGTTTCGCAATAGTTGAGATTGTTGTCGCGGTTGATGCGATCCAGGAAAAGAATGCCTGGCTCGGCGTGGTCATAGGTCGAGCGCATGATGTCGGCCCACAATTCGCGGGCGGGCCGTTTTCGATACACCCACATGCCGTCCTTGCGCAGGTAAGCATCGGCGTCGACAATATCCTGTGCCGGTTCGGCGCGATGCGTGAGTTCGATCGCCTCGTTTTGCTCCACGGCGCGCATGAACGCATCGGTGACTGCGACCGAAATATTGAAATTGCTCAGCCCACCCTGATCCTTGGCGTGAATGAAGGTTTCAATATCCGGATGATCGCAACGCAATACGCCCATCTGTGCGCCACGCCGCGAGCCGGCTGACTCCACCGTCTCACACGAGCGGTCGAACACTTTCATGTACGACACCGGCCCGCTCGCGCGCGAATCGGTGCCGCGCACGCGCGCACCTTCCGGGCGGATCGCCGAAAAATCATAGCCGACGCCACCACCCCGCCGCATGGTTTCAGCCGCTTCGGCGAGCGCCGTGTAGATGCCGGGAAGACCGTCGATAACTTCGGTGATTGAGTCGCCCACCGGTTGCACAAAACAATTTATGAGCGTTGCGGTGAGCGGTGTTCCGGCAGCGGAATTGATTCGCCCGGCGGGAATAAAACCGCGCACTTGCGCGAGCAGAAATTGCTGCTCCCAATGCGCCCGGCGATCCGGCGCTTCCATGGCAGCGAGTGCGCGCGCCACGCGGGTGCGCACATCGTGGATCGAGGCTTCATTTCCTTTCGCGTATTTCTCCAACAATACTTCGCCGGAAATAGCTTGGGGCGGTAGCGACGATCTCGCGGCCTTCGCCTTGCCAGCATCGATTGGTGTTTCAGTCGCGACAGTTTGTGGGTCAGTGTTATTCACGGCACTTGGCTCGTTGGGACGGACATAAATTCTGAACCTTTTGGATACTCCGCGAAAGACCTCATTTTCGATTGCTTCTTGATCCCGCGTTTGATGCGCATCAACCCTCAAGCGAAGCGAGATCGCCGGTGCGTTGCGCTATTACCGGAGGGCGGGAGAAGAGCAAGGTAAAATTCATCCCTTCATGCGCCTCTTTCGCCTTTTAAAGATTGTTTCCGTCACGGTGCGTTATGGCCTCGACGAATTTCTGCCGAAGGGTGCCGCGCGCTCACTGATTGGCGGGGTATTTTTCTGGCGCACATTTACCGTGCCACGCGGGCTGAGGCTGCGCCGTGCACTGGAGGAATTGGGGCCGATATTCGTCAAATTCGGCCAATTGCTCTCAACCCGCCCGGACTTGATACCCGCCGATATCGCGACGGAACTGGCCGCATTGCAGGATCGCGTGCCGCCATTCGGGGCCGATCAAGTTCTTGAAATTCTGACGCGGCTGTATGGAAGCGAGCGAGGCGGTGATCAGAACGTCTTCAGCGCATTCGACTTGACGCCGGTAGCGAGTGCGTCGGTGGCACAAGTGCATTTCGCGACTATTGGCAGCGGCAAGCTAGCCGGGCGCGAGGTTGCCGTCAAACTGGTGCGGCCGGGGATTGAAAAAACCATCACCCGCGACGTGGCACTGCTGTACGTGCTTGCGGATCTGGTCGAATCGATATTCGCGGATGGCAAGCGCCTGCGCCCGCGCGAAGTCATCCGTGAATTCGACAAAACCATCCACGACGAACTCGACATGGTGCGCGAAGCCGCCAACGCATCGACCTTGAGGCGCAATTTTGCCGAAGGCACGTTGCTGTATGTGCCCGAGGTGTATTTCGATTACACGACTCGCGATTCGCTCGTGCTGGAGCGAATGGATTTTTTGCCGGTCAACGATCTGTCCGCATTGCGCGCGCACAACATCGACATCGCGCGCCTCGCCGCTGATGGCGTGAGAATATTTTTCACGCAAGTGTTTCGCGACGGTTTCTTTCACGCCGACATGCACCCGGGCAATATTTTCGTGCTGAAAAACGGCGTGTATTCGGGTGTCGATTTCGGCATCATGGGCACGCTCTCGGATGGGGACAAAAATTATCTCGCCCGGAATTTCGCGGCGTTTTTCAATCGCGATTACAAAGCGGTCGCGGTCGCGCATATTGAAGCGGGTTGGGTGCCGAAGGACACGCGGGTCGATGAATTTGAGGGTGCCATTCGCAGCGTGTGCGAGCCGATTTTCGACAAGCCACTGAATGAAATTTATTTCGGCGCGGTGCTGTTGCGATTGTTCGATGTCTCGCGACGCTTCCGGATGGAGATTCAGCCGCAACTGGTGCTCCTGCAAAAAACGCTGATGCAAGTTGAGGGCCTCGGACGGCAGCTCTATCCGCAACTCGATTTGCGACCCGTCGCGCAGCCGATCCTCGAAAAATGGATGGATGAGCAGATGGGCTGGCGCGGTCTCGCGCGGCAATTGAAACGAGAAGGCCCGCAGTGGACCGCGATTGTGCCGCAACTGCCGCGCCTGATCCATCGCGCGCTGGACAACGATCCTTCCGCGCGCCTGGCCGACATCGAGACCGCGCTCAACCGGCTGAACCGCACGCAGCGGTTTCAATCGGCGATTCTGCTGGCATTGCTGATTGCGCTGGCCTTGGCGGCGGGGACATTTTTCTACCTGTTGTTTTATTTGCCAATCTAGCAGCCTGTCGGACTTAAGGAGAATCGGCTGCAAAATGAGCTGGCCGGTGCATATTTCGCCGCTTTTCTGCGCCAATGGAACAACCATTGGCTTGAAAATCGTCAAAATCTGCCCTCGCCCAGCTCATTTTTCGCTTCGATTCCTTAAATCCGACAGGCTGCTAGCATTTCAGTCAGGCGCATCGCCTGATAGAATTTCGCCGATCACGCGCGCTCCCGGCTGACGGGACGCGCTCCACCTGCGCCGCCCCGGGAGTTTTTCATGCTCGTCTCTTTTGTCCTTGGCTACCTCGCGGTATCGATTGCCATCGGCTTGATCGTCGCCACGCGCGTTCACAACACCAAGGATTTCGCGGTCGCCGGGCGGCACTTGCCACTGCCGGTGGTGACGGCCACGGTTTTTGCGACCTGGTTCGGCGCGGAAGCCGTGTTTGGCGTATCGGCTACGTTCGTGAAAGAAGGCCTGCGCGGCGTGGTGGCGGATCCATTCGGCTCCAGCATGTGTCTGGTGATCGCCGGTTTCTTTTTCGCGAGTCAGTTGTACAAACTCAATATCATCACCATCGGCGATTTTTACCGCATGCGCTACAACCGCCCGGTGGAAGTATTGACCACACTCTGCATCGTCGCCTCGTATCTCGGCTGGGTGTCCGCGCAAATCAAGGCGCTGGGACTCATTTTTAATGTCGTCACCAACGGTGCCATTAGCCCGGAAATGGGCATGGTGTTTGGCACCGCGATCGTGCTCACCTACACCACCTTCGGCGGCATGTTGTCGGTCGCCATTCTGGATTTTGTGCAGATGAGCGTGATCATGGGCGGCATGCTCTACATCGGCTGGGTGGTGTCGGGTATGACGGGCGGCGTCGCACCGGTAATCGCGCACGCATCCGCTGCGGGCAAACTCGATTTCTTTCCGCCGGCCGATTTAGCGCTCTGGCTCACCTTTATCGGCGCATGGGTGACGATGATGCTGGGTTCGATTCCGCAACAGGACGTATTCCAGCGCATCACCTCGGCCAAGTCGGCGAAGATCGCGGTGTGGGGCTCGATCCTTGGCGCGTCAATTTATTTTTGCTTCACGTTCGTGCCGATGTTCATCGCCTACTCGGCCACGCTGATTGACCCGAAAGTGTTCAACGAATTGATCGAAAAGGATTCGCAATTGGTGTTGCCGACATTGGTGTTGACGCATATGCCGATAGCCGCACAGGTGGTGTTTTTCGGTGCGGTGTTGTCGGCCATCATGAGCTGCTCGTCGGCGACTCTGCTCGCACCGTCGGTGACATTCGCCGAGAACATCGTGCGCGGGTTCTATCCCAACATGGGTGACAAGCAGTTTCTGCGCGTGATGCGCATTACCATCGTCTGTTTTGCATTCGTGGTGCTGATGTTCGCGCTGAATTCACAGGCGTCGATTTTCAAGATGGTCGAGAACGCCTACAAGATCACCCTGGCCGGTGCGTTTGTGCCACTGTTTTTTGGCGCATTCTGGAGACGCTCGACCTCTACGGGTGCGATGGCGGCAATCATTTGCGGCATTGGCGGCTGGTTGATCGTGGAGTTCGGCATCATCGAAATCAGCCTGGTGCCGCCGCAGTTGATCGGGCTCGGTGCCAGCATTATCGCAATGATCGTCGGCTCGCTCGCCAGCAAACCGCATCCGAACGCCATTCACCCGCCGAAGCACGCGTAGTTCCATTTCTCAATCATTGTTACTGTCATCCTGAACGCAGTGAAGGATCTTGTCATGACAAGATCCTTCACTGCGTTCAGGATGACAGCGCAATTTTGAAATGGAAATGGAATAAACATCCCTACACCAGCAATTCACGCGGCGCAATTGAGGCCGCCGATACGGTTTTTTGCGCACTTTGCGCCGCGTTTTTTGCATTTCGTCGCTTTCGGTTTGAGTCATCGCGCCGGGAACTTTACGCTGTCGTCAATGCAATACGAAACGTATTGATTGACGCAGCAAAGCCAACCCGCAAAGGTGAATCAAATGAAAACGCAATTGAAAACCAGCAAAGACAACCTGTTGATGTCCACATTGGTATTGACGGGCCTCGTCATGGCAACCCTCGGCCCACTGGTGGCCGATGCCGATACCAGTGCCGTGATCGACTCCGCCGGAAAAATCGTGAAATCAGTCGCAACGCCGACAGCGATGGAGTCAATCCAGTATCGTGAAGCGGCCATTATTGTCACCGCTCCTCGACTGCGCGCCAGCACCTGAGACTTTCGACTGAGGTCTCGACTATTTGCCCGGTTGCTGGTTTGCGACCGGACTTTTTTTTCACTGACCCGAAATTGCCACATTGTTGTCATTTTATTTTCATCAACCCACGTCATCATTTGATCAACGCGTTCTTCAACACGCAACCGAACACTCGCAACAATAGTTTCCAACCCACGAAATATCTGGATGTCATCATGCACACCGCCCGCCCACTTTCTTTGCCTTCCGCGCCAATACCTCGCCTGTCAGTCGCGTCGCTGATGTCGAGAATTGGCCGCCGTCTTATGGCCTACCTGACGCTGCGCGAACAGACTCGCGTGCCAGAAGTACGACCTGCCAATTTGCCGGTCGTCGGACGTATCGTCGCGATTTCCAGTGTCGAATGTTTTGGCCTGCCGAATCGAAATACGCTTTCGCAGGGCAGTGTCACCCAGCCACTCAATCGCGATATCGCCGCTGAGTCACCGTTCTACGCAACACGCCGACCGGGAGTGCAAGGCCGCTGGAATTCAACCGACCGCGTTGCCAC
>JANOKK010000919.1:0-2219 GCA_031419255.1 Betaproteobacteria bacterium | reverse complement strand
CGCCGACGACGAAATCCACCTCGCCAACTATCTCCACGAACGTCTCACCGCGTTGTGGCCGGAGCTTTCCATCGTCGGCATTGCCAAAAACGGGCCTGAGGCGGTGCGGCTTATCGATGATGAAAATCCGGCAATCGTGTTCCTCGATATCCGCATGCCGGGGTTGACGGGCCTCGAAGTTGCGGCGCGGATTGACAAGAAAACACATGTTGTGTTTGTCACCGCATTCGATCAATACGCGGTCGATGCATTTGATCGCAACGCGGCCGATTATTTGTTGAAGCCGGTTTCGGACGAGCGTCTTGCCCGCACCATCGCAAAACTAAAGGAGAAAGTCGCGAAGTCTGAAGCGCCAGGCGACGTGGCCGGAATTCTCAAACAGCTTGCAAACGTTTTGCCGGGTGCAAAAAACGCCTATCTGCGCTGGATTCGCGCTTCCGTCGGCGAAACGGTGCGGCAGATTCCGGTCGATGAAGTGCTGTATTTTCAGGCGCAGGACAAGTACATCAGCGTCTACACCAAAGAAGGCGAATCGCTGATCCGCACGCCGCTGGCGGAATTATCTGCGCAGCTTGACCCGAACGAATTTTGGCAAATTCACCGATCGACCATCGTCAACGTCAATCGCGTTGCGTCCACGCAGCGCGACGTGATGGGCCGCACGCAGGTCAAATTGAAAGACCTGAAAGCGGAACTGCAGGTCAGCCGGGCATACGCGCATTTGTTCAAGCAAATGTGACGCGTTATTGTTGGTGTCGCTCACGATCCTGCGGTGAAGCGCGTGCTACACTTTTTGCGTTTCTTCACTCTTTATGAATGTGCGGCAAAACATCATGCTGGTTCTTCAAGTCAACGGTACGTCGCGCGAATTCCCTCACGGCAGCAATCTGGAAAATCTGATCTCATCCATGCAACTTAGCGGCAAACGATTTGCGATCGAACTCAACGGCGAAATCGTACCAAAGAGCGCGCACGCGGCAACAGCGCTTAACCACGGCGACAAACTCGAAGTCGTGATTGCCGTAGGGGGTGGGTAATGAATGCACCAGAAAATGCGGTGGATGCGTTTGTGATCGCCGGCAAGCGCTATGGTTCGCGCTTGCTGGTGGGTACTGGTAAATATCGCGATTTCGCCGAGACGCGCGCGGCGATCGATGCGAGCGGCGCCGAGATCATCACCGTCGCGATTCGCCGCGTCAACATCGGCCAGAACGCGAACGAACCCAATTTGCTCGATCATTTGCCGCCGACGCGATTCACGATTCTGCCGAACACGGCAGGCTGCTACAACGCCAAAGACGCGGTACGCACCTTGCGCCTCGGTCGCGAATTGCTTGATGGCCACTCATTGGTGAAACTGGAAGTGCTCGCCGACGACGCGACTTTGTTTCCCAATATGCCGGAAACATTGATCGCCGCCAAAGAGCTGGTCGCCGATGGATTTCAAGTGATGGTGTATTGCACGGACGATCCGATTCAGGCGAAGGCGCTGGAAGAAATCGGCTGTGTTGCGGTGATGCCGCTTGCGTCATTGATCGGCTCCGGGATGGGCATCCTGAATCCGTGGAATCTGGAGATCATTCTCGACCGCGCGCGCGTGCCGGTGCTGGTCGATGCCGGCATTGGTACCGCATCGGACGCCGCGATTGCGATGGAAATGGGCTGCGACGGCGTGCTCATGAATACGGCGATTGCAAAAGCGAAGTATCCGGTGCTGATGGCCGGTGCCATGAAAAAAGCGGTGGAAGCAGGCCGCGAAGCGTTTCTCGCGGGGCGCATGCCGAAGAAAATTTATCAGGCACAGCCGAGCTCGCCGACCGAAGGAAAAATCGCGTAGAAACGCGGGCCATTTCATGTGGCCGGCATGTAAATTTCGGGCCAAATCGTAGGGCGGACTTGTCCGCCGATTCGTTTACCAATGGCGGACAAGTCCGCCCTACGGCAATTGTTTGGCGCCCCTAGAACTTGAGCATCACGCCTAGCGACAAATGATCGGCACCCAAATCGCCGAGCCCTGAGCCATTGATCGCCCGATACCGCTCAACATCGAAGCGAAGGCCCAGGCTGCCATTGACCCGATACTGCATGCCTAGCCCAAGCCGGCCCGCGTTGTACGTGCGCGAATTTGAGTGTGCGAAAAATTCCGGGTAGAGGCCACTGATGTTTCCTTGCCCGACGCCCGCGCGCGCTCAAAGGCGTGCTCCAGTCGCCAGACCCGC
>JANOKK010000918.1:0-2178 GCA_031419255.1 Betaproteobacteria bacterium | reverse complement strand
ACGACATGTACGCGATGACCGCCGCGCATCCGACATTGCCGCTGCCATCCTTTGTGCGCGTGACGAATCCGGCCAACATGAAGTCCGTCGTGGTGCGCGTGAATGATCGTGGGCCGTTTCATTCCGGGCGCATCATCGATCTTTCCTATACAGCCGCGGTCAAGCTCGATATCGCGCGCAAGGGCAGTGCGTTAGTCGTGGTCGAGCGGGTGTTTCCCGGTGATACCAATATTGCCCGCACCGCTGCCGCGAAAGTGCCTGCGGCAGCCGCGACAACGCCGCAAATTGTGGCACCCGACATTTCCATCGACGCGAATGAGCTGTATCTGCAACTCGCCGTATTCAGCTCGATCGAGAATGCCGAAATTTTCCGAGCACGCGTGGCCCGCGAGCTGGATTGGAACCGCGAACCGATTCAGGTGATACGCAAAGACAATCTGTTCCACGTTCGCATGGGCCCATACCAATCGCGCGATGAAGCGGAAGCCATCGCACAACAAGTGCGGCAGACGCGCGAACTGTCTCCCGTTATTCAAAAACCTTAACCTCAGGATCACAATGAAATTTGCCGCACCCTTCACCGCATTGCTCGTCTCAACTTGCATCATCAACGCCGCGTTCGCGCAATTCCCTGACGTGCCCGCCCCGCCGATCAATGCGCGCGCGTATGTCTTGTTCGACGCATCCAGCGGCCAAACCCTTGCGCAGCAAAGCGCGACCGATCGATTCGAACCCGCGTCGCTGACCAAACTGATGACCGCCTATCTGGTGTTTCAGGCATTGAAGGAAAAGAAACTCACTTTGACCCAAACGGTGACGGTATCGGATCGCGCCTGGCGCGCCGAAGGTTCGCGCATGTTCATCGATCCGAAACAAACGCCGGCGGTTGAGCCCTTGATTCGCGGCATGATCGTGCAAAGCGGCAACGACGCATCGATCGCGCTCGCCGAGGCGGTGGCGGGGTCGGAAGATTTGTTTGCGCAGCTGATGATGAAACAGGCCGCGCGGCTCGGCATGAAGAATACCAAGTTCGTCAATGCCACCGGCCTGCCCGACCCGCAACACTATTCGACGGCGGAAGATCTGACGATTCTCGCGAGCGCCTTGATCCGCGATTTTCCCGCCGAATTCGGCTATTACAAAGAACGCGAATTCACGCACAACAAAATCACGCAGCCCAATCGCAACCGCTTGCTGTGGCTAGATCCGACCGTCGATGGCCTCAAGACGGGCCACACCGAAGCGGCGGGTTATTGTCTGATTGCCACCGCCCGACGCGGTGATGCCGACAAATCGCGGCGATTAATCTCGGTGGTGCTCGGCACCGCGTCTGACGTGGCGCGCACGCAAGAGAGCCAGAAACTGTTGAACTATGGCTATCAATTCTTCGACGCGCAGCGGCTCTATAAAAAGAACGAGCCGATCGCCACACCGGAAATTTTCAAGGGCGCGCGGAACACGTTGAAACTGGGGTTCGAGCGCGATATCTGGCTCACGCTGCCGAAAGACAAATTCGCCGGTCTGAAAGCGACATTGGTGACTTCGCAGCCGCTGATTGCGCCGTATTCATTGGGACAAAAAGCGGGCGTGATGAAATTGACGCAGAATGATAAATTGATCGCGGAGATTCCCGTGGTGGCGCTCGAAAACGTGCCGGTCGCCGGCTTTTTGGGGCGCGGCTGGGATGCGATTCGATTGTTGTTGAAATAACAAAAGATCAAGAAGGAAATCATCATGACGACGTCAATGTGCCTGCCTACCGTCTATCTCAACGGCGAATTCATGCCTTTCGAGAACGCGAAAATTTCTCCACTGGATCGCGGCTTCATTTTCGGCGACGGCGTGTACGAGGTGATTCCGTATTATGCCGGGCACGGCTTGCGCGCGCTGCAACATTTGCAGCGCCTGCAACGCAGCCTCGACGAATTGCATATCGACAACCCGTATCCGATCGCGCAATGGGAAGCATTGATCGGCACACTGGTTGCGCAGAATGGTGGCGGCAATGTCGCGGTGTACATCCAAGTCACCCGCGGCGTCGCCAAGCGAGATTTTGCGCCACCGGCGGGAATCTCCCAGACTGTTTTCATGATGGTCAACACGCTGGCAACACCCAAGGCGGAGATCTACGAGAACGGAATATCCTGCGTCTCGCTCGACGACAACCGATGGCTGCGT
>JANOKK010000917.1:0-7290 GCA_031419255.1 Betaproteobacteria bacterium | reverse complement strand
GCGTACTCGTAAGAGGGCAGATTTACAGTCTGCTGCCATTAACCACTCGGCCACCTCTCCACGGAACCCAATATTATCCCGATTTTTTGGGCAAAGGTCAAACCAATTGGCGATATCGAGCGGTTTCCTTGTCGAACTTCGTTGGCGAGACGGTGTGGCTCGGTGAAACTGACCAACTCACCGCATGATGTTGAAAAAGCACCTTCGCCCGAATGCGCGCCTTATTGTGATTGCGCTAGAATCACGCGCTAAGGAAGCGTCGATCTATTTCTCGCGAGGGTGCGCACCGTAATTTGGGATGGACTGCCAGGCGCAAATCGAAGTCCCCGGCTTTATATCTGCCGAGGCAGGCTGCGCACCGCTAAAGCGAGGATTTGCAACGCCGCAGACCGCCCAAAGCACGGGTGCGCGCACCGCGAGAGAATTGATCGGCGCTTCCAAAAACATACCTCCGGTGATTCCGGCAATTCACAGATGCGTTCCCGATGAAACCGATCTCTAGCCGAATACTTTTCCATCGCTGCCTGCTTGGACTAATCGCCTTGTCGGGTATGCCGATTGGCGTTGCCCAAACCGTCGGAGCGAATACCGGCACCGCAACCGCTTCGGCATCGATTCAACCAGTGAACTCTGCAAGTCTCAACGTCGTTGACGAGCCGTTTGCACTGTATGAGAGTTTTGTCCGCGAGTTGCGAAATGGCGGCTACGTGCTCTATATGCGCCACGGCGCATTACTTGTCACGACCACAGACAAACGCATCCCCGGGGCATCGTGGTGGCGGGATTGCGCCAATACGCAACGCCTTGCACCCGAAGCGCAACCGCGCGCGCGCGCTATCGCCGAGGCGATAAAGTTACAGCGCATTAATATCTTTGAGGTTCACTCGAGTGAATTTTGTCGCGCCTTCGACACGGCAACGCATTTTGGACTGATGCCGGCGCGCCTTACGGCTGCGTTGAACGACGTCAGTGCATTGCCCGACCAAAAACCGCAGACGCTGATGCGTTACGCCGAAGGTATCCAACTGTTGCTCTCGGCACCCATTCCGACAAAGGTGAACCGGGTTCTTGTTGGCCATCAACTCCCGGCCTATTTGCTCCATCCCACGTTAAGCAATCTGCCTGAAGGACATGTAGCTATTTTCAAGGCCGACGCCGGCAATCGTTTTCATTTCATCACAACGTTGTCTCCAGGCCAATGGCAATGGATCGGCAAACAGACGGTCGCAGATCAACCTGGCACACCGACAAATCCACAAGTCGTCCAGCCCGTACCGACCCCGCCTCCACAAGTGCTGATTGCGCCGGAAAAGGAACTTAAGGGTGTACCGCTGGTTCAGGCACTTCGACGCGGCGGCTTCAACCTCTACATGCGCCACGCTCAATCGACCGTCGGTCAGGATGGCAATCTGCAACAGACTCCAATCTGGTGGGAAAACTGTGCGATACAGCGCAATATGTCCGACATGGGCAAGGAGCAAGCCAAGAAGGTCGGCGATGCACTAAAAGCGTTGAAGATTCCCGTCGCGCAAGTTTTGACCGCGCAATTTTGCCGCACGCGTGATACCGGGCACCTCATGGGCCTCGGCCCTATCGAAGTAACCGAAGACATCAATCACCAGATCGGTCAACGCGCTGGGTTTGACGTCAATGTCGCCCGTTTCAAACGGCTCGCAGAAATGCCTGCTACCGGGACGAACACACTACTGGTCTCACACACCCACGGCAGCCCTCGCGTTGAAGAGCGCATCATGGGCGGCATTCAGGAAGCCGAAATCGTTGTGTATCAGCCGGACGGCAAAGGCAACTCTGAGCCAGTGGCGAGAATTCCAGTGCCAGAGTGGGATACGCTCATCAAAGCATCGCCAGCTATTCCCGAGGCAACAGCGCCTGCAAAGGCACTCGGGAAAAAGTCATAGGCCAATTGGAACTATTGGCAAGGCACCTTAGGCCGCAAGTTTCGGCGGTATAAGCCGAACCGCTTTGACCATGGTGTCCTGCACTTGCAGGATTTCGATCGGGTAGTCGGCGATCTTCATCGAAACGCCAGTCTCCGGAATATCCTCAAGATGTTCAAGCAATAGCCCGTTGATGGTTTTCGGGCCATCCAGCGGGAAATTGAATCCCAACTTTCGGTTCAACACTCGCAGCGGACACGATCCTTCGACGATGACGCTGCCATCATCCTGACGTCGATAGAGGCCGGTATTCATTGGCGATTGACTGGTAAATTCGCCAACGATTTCTTCCAGAATATCCTGCAACGTGACCAGCCCCTGGATTTCACCGTACTCATCGACCACCAGCGCCATCCGCCGCTGGTTTTCCTGGAAAAGCGTCAATTGCTGAAGTAGCGGGGTGCCCTGCGGAATGAAATAGGGTTCGCGCATGATTTCCTTGAGCGTTTCTTTTTCCAGCGGCTCTTTTCGCGACGCGCTCAATACTTTTCGCACATGTACCAGCCCAATCACATTCGATAAATCGCCGTCATAAACCACCACGCGCGTATGGTGCGCTGTGGCAAGGCTGTCGCGGATGTTGTCGATCTTGTCAGTGATATCGACGCCTTCGATTAATGCGCGCGGCGTCATCGTGTCGTCGACCGTCATGCTTTCCAGATCAAACAGATTGACCATGATGTTCTGGTGTTTTTTTGGAATGAATTGGCCGCCTTCCAACACCAGTGTGCGCATTTCTTCCATCGACAATTGCGCGTGGCCTTCCTCCAATGGTTTGATACGCATTAATTTCAACAATAATTGCACAAACAAATTGACGAACCAGACGACCGGATAAGAAATCTTGAGAAGCGGCGTCAAGATATAGCTCGCCGGCAATGCGATTTTCTCCGGGAATCGCGAACCAATCACTTTGGGCGTGATTTCGCTGAAGACCAGAATGAGAAATGTCACCGCACCGGTGGCCGCCGCAAGGACGTACTCGTCTTTTCCCAACAGGCGCTCCGCGATGATGGCGGTGAGCACCGCCGAGGCGGAATTGACCAGATTGTTGCCCAGCAGGATGACGCCAAGAAGGCGATCCGTCTTGGCGAGAAGGGCGTGGGTCATCAACGCGGACTTCCAGCCTTTTTTCACCATATGGCTAAGGCGATAGCGGTTGAGCGACATCATGCTGGTTTCGGCGATGGAAAAGAACGCCGAAACCAGCAACAGCAATGCAAGCGTCGTGAACAGCCAATGAAGGGGAATCGAATCCACGCGATTAGTCGACGCTCAAACGCGTTGCAGAATGATTTCGAGCACAAACTTGCTGCCGACGTACGACAACAACAACAGTACAAAGCCGATCAACGTCCAGCGCACCGCCAATTTTCCGCGCCAGCCGAATTTCCATTGGCCAAACAAGAGTCCACCGAAAATAATCCACGAAAACACGCCGAACACGGTCTTGTAACTCAACTGAAACGCCTTGCCGAACAATGTTTCCGAAAACAGCACACCGCTCGCGAGCGTGGCCGTCAGCAATACAAACGCAATACCGAGCAGTTGAAACAGCAATCGCTCAATCCGCAGCAACGGTGGCATGCCCTGCAATTCCGGCGGCATGTTGCCTTCATGCAGGCGCTTCTCAAGGAACAGCATCAGCAACGCGTGCAGTGTGGCGACGGTAAACAGTGCGTAGGCCAATATCGCCACCACAAAATGGAGCTTGAAGGCGAAATCGGCGTAATGCACGATGCGCTGCGCTGGTAGTGCTAACGGTAAAAGTACCGCCGCAATCGCGATTGGCGCGAGATACATGGCGGCGAGGCGCAACAATTGATTGTCATAGCCAATAAAAAAATACGCGCCCATCACCAGCCAGATAATTAAAGAAATCGCATGCGAAAAACCGATATTGAGGCCATCGCCGCCGAACAAGGCATCGGCAAGGGTTGCGCAGTGGGTCAACAATCCTACCAAAAACGCCGCGCGCATCATCGCGATTCGACTGATCGGCGAAGCGCCCGCATTCATATTATTCGGCGATGCCGCCGGCAACCAGACTGCCAACGCGGCGAGGGCGTAGATAGCGGCGGTGGTAAAATTAAGGCTGGAACTCGGCATGAATGGCGCGATTTTCGGTCGGAATATTGTCTGCCGAGTTTACACCATCCGGTTTTTTCGTCGCGCGCCGCTAATACTCGCGAGGCAGCGAACCAGCACCTCCCGCCCCTGGAAAACACATGCTCGATAATCTGACCAACCGCCTCGCCGGCATTGTCAAGACACTACGCGGCCAATCGCGTTTCACCGAAGACAACATCGCGGACGCGCTGCGCGAAGTGCGGATGGCGCTGCTGGAAGCGGATGTCGGCCTGCCGGTCGTCAAGGAATTCATCGCCCGCGTGAAGCAAAAAGCGCTTGGCGCGGATGTCATGCAAAGCCTCACGCCAGGTCAGGCATTTGTCGGCGTCGTCCATCGCGAATTGATCGCGCTAATGGGCTCAGCTGATGCTGGCGCGCACGATGGTTCACCGCGTGCCATTGAGCTCAACACGTTGCCAATCAACCTCCACACGACGCCACCCGCGATTATCTTGCTCGCCGGTCTGCAAGGTGCGGGCAAAACCACCAGTGTCGGCAAACTCGCCAAGCTCCTCAAGGAGCGTCACAAAAAGAAAGTCCTCGTCGTCAGCGTCGACGTTTATCGCCCCGCCGCGATCGAGCAATTGAAAACGCTCGCCGCACAAGTCGGCGTCGATTTTTTCGCGAGTGACATCACTCAAATGCCCGTGGAGATTGCACGCGACGCGAAGCAATGGGCGAAGACGCATTTTCATGACATCTTGATCATCGACTCCGCCGGCCGCCTCGCCATCGACGAGGCAATGATGGCCGAAATCAAGGCAGTGCATGCTGCCGTCGAGCCGATCGAAACCTTGTTTACCGTGGACGCGATGCAAGGCCAGGATGCCGTCAACGTCGCGAATGCGTTCAACGAAACGCTGCCGCTCACCGGCGTGATCCTAACCAAGCTCGATGGCGATTCGCGCGGCGGTGCGGCATTGTCGGTGCGGCACATCACCGGCAAGCCGATCAAGTTCGCGGGCGTCTCCGAAAAGATGGATGGCCTGGAAGTCTTTCACGCCGAGCGCATGGCCTCGCGCATTCTTGGCATGGGCGATGTGCTGTCGCTCATCGAAGACGTGCAGAAGAACGTCGATCAGGACGAGGCAAAACGACTCGCCGACAAATTCAAAAAGGGCAAGGGATTCGACTTCGACGATTTCAAAAGCCAGCTCCAGCAGATGCGCAAAATGGGCGGCATGTCGGCATTGATGGATAAACTTCCCGCGCAACTATCGCAGGCCGCGCAGACCGCACCCGACCTTCAGGAAAAGCAGATGCTCCGCACTGAAGGCGTGATCAATTCGATGACGCCGCTCGAGCGGCGCAAGCCAGACTTGATTAAAGCCTCGCGCAAGCGCCGCATCGCCGCAGGTGCCGGCGTTACGGTGCAAGAGGTCAATCGCATCATGACGCAGTTCGAGCAAATGCAGAAAATGATGAAGATGATGAAGGGCGGCGGCATGGCGAAAATGATGAAGGGCATGAAAGGCATGATGCCGGGAATGCGTTGATGACCATATCAAGGCATTTTTTCGTGACATTCATATGCCGCTGAAAATGGGCGAGTGCGAAGCAGAAATTGAGGAATGTCTCACCCGAATTGAGTCGCTTGACGGGCCCATCGGCGCGTGGGCGTATATCGATTCGGCAGGTGCGTTTGCGCAGGCGCGCGAACTCGACAACGCGCCAGTCAAAGGTGTGCTTCATGGCATGCCGATCGGCGTAAAGGACATCATCGACGTCGCCGGCATGCCGACCCGCTGCGGGACGCCGATCTATGCAACGCAAATGGCGACGATCGATGCCCACTGCGTAGCGCTCGCCAAGGCAGCGGGTGCCATCGTGATTGGCAAAACCGTCACCACCGAACTCGCCACTTTCAATCCTTCCCGAACCCGCAACCCGGCAAATCTCGACCACACGCCGGGTGGTTCATCGGCGGGCTCGGCCGCAGCGGTCGCCGCCGGAATGGTGCCACTTGCGTTTGGTACGCAGACGGCAGGTTCCGTGATCCGGCCCGCCGCGTATTGCGGCGTATTCGGCTACAAACCGAGCTTTCGAATCGTTTCACGCGCTGGCGTAAAGTTGCAATCGGAAACGCTCGACACGGTCGGCGTGCTCGCCGCCACGATTGACGACGCAATGAAATGGTATGCGGCGATGTCGGGATCCCAAACGACTAACACTGCTGCAACTAGTCGCGCCAGCCCTCGCGCGCTTCGCATCGCAATCATCACCAATTTAATGGATCATGCCGACGCGGAAATGAACGTCGCCATTGCAAGCGCCGCTGCCACGCTCAACGCTGCCGGATTGCAAGCGCGGGAAATCCGACTACCAGAACGATTTGACCAAGCACAAATTGACCAGCGCATCATTCAATTGACTGAGAATGCCCGCCACTATGCGGTTGAGCATCGGCAATTCCGCGAGCAATTGAGCCCGCCACTCGCCGCCATGCTGGATGAAGGTGCCGCGATATCCGAGGCACAATATCAAGCCGCCCTCGCGCGCACCAACGCGACGCGAGAGCAAACCGACGCCACGTTTAACGACGTTGATGCGTGGCTAATGCCTTCCGCGCAGGGTGCCGCGCCGAAAGGGCTGGAATCGACCGGCGACCCAGTCTTCAATCGCCTGATCACCGCCATGCATTTACCGGCGATCAATATTCCTGTCTATCGCAGCCACGCGCGCATGCCGCTCGGCCTGCAATTGATTGGCGCGCGCCAGCAGGATGAAAAATTGTTCGCAACCGCCATGCAGGTGAACGAAATTTTGCGTAGCGCCTATCGTGACTGATCTCGCCAACATTCATCTGCTCGCCGACGCACGCGAAACGATTCCGACGCTGGCGCAATGGTACAAAGACGAATGGGCCGACTGGTTTACGACTACGCCACTCATCGACATCGAAGCCGATTTTCTTGGCGTCGCACAGCGCGATAAACTTCCCTTCGCCGTTGTGGCACTCGATGCCGCGTTGCAACCCATCGGCGTATGCTCGATTCGCAACGACGTATTTGAACCTTACCCGGATCGGGGTCCATGGCTTCGCGGATTGTATGTTTGCCCGTCGCATCGAGGTCAAGGTGTCGCGGGCGACATGATCAAATTCGCGAGCCAACACGCAAAATCGATTGGCATCGACAAGATTTACGCCGCCACACATTCGGCAATTGGCACGTTCGAACGCATCGGTTGGCTCGGATTCGAT
>JANOKK010000916.1:0-2501 GCA_031419255.1 Betaproteobacteria bacterium | reverse complement strand
ATTGGTGCCGCGACAAGCAACACCGCTCGCGCACCCGTGATGTCGATGCGCGAATTGTCGGATTCGGTCGGCGTCGAGCTCAGTTTTTATCGCGGCATGTCGACCGGCGCAAAAGTGATTTCGCTGCCGCAGTCCATGCCTTTGGCCGAGGTCAAGTCCATCACGAAAAAAATTGCGGCAGACCCAAGCGTCGAGTACGCCGAGCCCGATTACCGGATGTATCCGCATGCGATCCCAAACGATCCGCAGTTCAGCAATCAATGGCATCTGACCGACTATCTCGGCGGCATCAACGCGCCGGCCGCGTGGGACATCTCCACCGGCAGTTCCAATACCGTGGTTGCGGTTCTCGATAGTGGTCGTACCTTGCACCCGGATCTCGATGCCCGCATGCTGCCGGGATATGATTTCATCACCAACCCGCTGGCAGCCAACGATAGCGACGGACGCGATTCTGACGCCAATGATCCTGGCGATTGGGTGACCGCTGCCGACAAGACGGCGTTGAAAGACACGACGTGCGACCTCAGGGATTCCAGTTGGCACGGCACGCTCGTCGCCGGCGTGATTGGTGCATCGGCGCAAAATGGCCGTGACACCGCCGGCATCGATTGGGCGGCGCGCATTTTGCCGGTGCGGGTGCTCGGAAAATGTGGTGGCGACACCTCCGATGTCGCCGACGCAATGATGTGGGCGGCGGGCAACACGGCTCAAGGCATTCCCGACAATCCCAATCCGGCCAAGGTACTCAATCTCAGTTTGGGTAGCGAAGAAACTTGTCCGAGCACGTTTCAAAACGTGATCACCCAGTTGGTCGCCAGCGGCAAGATCATTGTCGCTTCTGCCGGCAATGAGAACAATAGCAAGGATCATGCGCCCGCCGGTTGCATCGGTGTGATCAACGTCGCCGCAATTGGTCGCAGCGGCAGCAAGGCCGGCTACTCGAATTTCGGCGCCAAGATCACCTTGACGGCACCCGGCGGCACTGGTGGCGATCTGGTCACGCTCAGCAATACGGGAACCACGGTGCCCTTCGCGCCGAACGTAACCGGCACCAGTGGCACCAGCTTTGCGGCACCTGTCGTGAGCGGAATTATTTCGCTGATGCTCGCGATCCGCCCCGAATTGGATGCCGCTGCCGCAACACGCATCCTTGCGGCCACCGTGCGCCCGTTCCCCGATAGCACCTGCGACACCAGTATTTGCGGCGCGGGCATTGTCGATGCCGCCGCCGCGCTGCGCGCCACTCGCGACTTGTCGCTCGGCGTTGCAACATCGGTTGGGTTTGCCGATGCCGACGTCGGCAAACCGAATCCCGATCTGGTATTGAAAGTCACCAATCTCGCCGCCTCACCCGTCAGCATATTCGGCGCCATTGCCATTGGCGGAATCGGTGGTAGTGATTTCAGCTTAAGCGGCAACACTTGCGCAAACGCAGTACTTGCGCCGAACGGTGTCTGCAATATCACGCTCAGGTTCAACCCCATCGGCAAAGATATCCGGCAGGCCGAGATGTTTTTCAACGCGAGCGATGGCCGCACTTACCGTGTGAGCCTGACGGGATTCGCTTATTCGGCAGCAACGATCAGCCAAACGCCCGCCGGCAGCACCGGCGCGCCGCAATATGTGACCAAAGGCCCGGACGGCAATGTCTGGTACACCCAATCGACGGTCAACCGCATCGCGCGCATGACACCCTCAGGTGCGTTGACGGAATTCCCGGTACCAACTGCCGCGAGCAATCCGTTCGATATCGTCACTGGCGCGGACGGCAATCTTTGGTTCACCGAGCTCGACGCCGGCAAAATTGGCCGTGCGACACCGAATGGCACCGTCACCGAATTTGCTTTAGCTTCGCCCACCAGCCAACCACGCGGCATTGCCGCCGGGCCCGACGGCAATATCTGGTTCACCACGATTACCAGCAAAACCATCGGTCGGATCACGCCGCAAGGGGCCATTACCGAATTCAACATCCCCTGGGCGGACGCGGTACCGCGCGGCATTGCGGCCGGCCCGGACGGCAATCTGTGGTTCACCGATTCCGGCGGGCTGTCGATTGGGCGCGTCACGCCCTCTGGCGCGATGACTCGGTTCAACATCCCCTGGGCCAGCGACACCGTTCGCAATATTGCGCTTGGGCCTGATGGCAATCTTTGGTTCACCGAACTGGTGGGCAATCGTATCGGCCGCGTCACCCCGAACGGCAATATGACGCAATACGCGTTACCTCGATCAGGCGAAGGCGCGCTGGGGATCGCGGCGGGCCCGGATGGTGGCGTGTGGTATACCGCCAACAACGTGAGCCGCATTGGTCGAGTCGATGCAAGCAGTGGTCAGATCACCGAATATCGCTTGCCCAGTGCAGGCAGCTCACCGATCGGCATTGTCACGGGGCCGAACAACGTGATGTGGATTTTGAACAGTAGCTCAGGCGTCAACAAAATAGCCCGCCTCTCGATCCCTGGCGTTTCCGGCGCGCTCAATTACAGCGACATGTG
>JANOKK010000915.1:0-1053 GCA_031419255.1 Betaproteobacteria bacterium | reverse complement strand
CGCGTCGTCGGGCGATCACGCTGCGCGCACTCCGCTTCCTATGGCACCGGTCGCAAATGCTTATCAAGGAACGCCTCGATACGCTTGAAATAATCGATACGGTTTTCACGCTTGTTGAAGCCGTGCCCTTCTGCCGTGTACACCACCCACTCATACGGTTTCTTGTGCAGTTCAAGCGCATCGCGGAATTTCTGTCCGTGAATGACCGGCACACGCACATCGTCCGAGCCAAACGCCAGCAGCACTGGCGCAGAAATTTTATCCGCTTGATGCAGCGGCGAGATTTTTCTGAAGTGTTCGGCATCCGTTTTGAAATCGCCGATGCGCGCCTTCATGCTGTCTTGTGCGTCGTCGGAACGAAACGTGTCGGACCACGACACCGTAAATAGCAATTCGAGATCGGTCACCGCCACTGCGGCGATCCCGCAGCGGAACATACCCTGCTCTTTGATGAGCCCATAGAGGGCCGCATAGCCGCCATAGCTGGCACCCATCAGGCACACACGCTTCGGGTCAGCATGGCCTTCCTTCACGGCCCAATTGACGCCGTCGGTAATGTCATCCTGCATGGCGAGGCCCCACTGCTTGAAACCCGCCTCGAGAAACGCGCGGCCATAGCCGGTACTGCCGCGAAACGCCGGTTGCAATACGGCATAGCCGCGCGAGGCGAGAAACTGTGCGGTGGGATCGAATCCCCAGAACCCGCCGGGCGCGTGCGGCCCACCATGAATTTCCACCACCAGCGGCGCGCTCTTGAGCGCCTTGCCGCTGGCATCGTTGGGCAAGGTGAGCAACGCAGGTATCGGCAAACCATCGCGCGCCTTGTACTGTACGCGCCTCATCGGCGACATCCTGGCGGCATCGATCCATTCGCGGCCTTCCGCGAGCTTCTCCATTTTGTTGGTGCGGGTATCGAGCAAAAAATAACCGCCCGGATAGGTGTCCGAGCGCGATGAAATCAGCACGCGATACGAGGTGGAACTTCCCCATGAAAACTGGTTGACTCGTTTCGGCAGCGCCTCATCGACCAACTTCTGCACCGCTTCCCATTCC
>JANOKK010000914.1:0-3942 GCA_031419255.1 Betaproteobacteria bacterium | reverse complement strand
GTTTTCATGTGGGCGATGTTGCTATTGGCGAGAACCTCGGCGCCGATGGTCGTGTGGGTCTTCATCACGTCGCGCTCAGCCGCATTGAGTTTGGCGGGCTTCAACAGGATGCCGTCGGGGATGCCCACCTTGCCAATATCGTGCAGCCGCGCAGCGATATCGATCATGAAGATCATTTCTTCATCGCAACCCGCCTCTTTGGCGAGCAATGAGGCCAGCCGTCCGACGCGGTATGAATGTGCGCCCGTCGAGTCATCGCGAAGCTCTGCGACGACCGCCATGCGTTCCATGGATTCAACTTGGGCTTTGAAGAGGGCTTGTTTGGCGATACGGCCTTCGAGGACTTCCTCGCGGGTGGTCAGGCGGCGGATCGCGTTTGCTTCATCTTCCAGCGACGGGTGAAGTTGCTCGAGATGCAACTTGACATGTTGCAGTACGTTTTGTTTTTGCGTGGCACTTTGGTATTCCAGCAGCTTTCGAAGGTAAAACAGCGCCTTGTCAGGATTGCCGACAAATTCGAATGCTTTCACTAACGCAATCAAGACTTCGCGAGTGGTAATTTTCAGCGACTTTGCGCGTTCAAATGTACCGACAAGTCGCGTAATTCCGAGATCCGTTTGACCAGAATATACATCGGCAAGTCCTTCTGCAACGGCAGCGGAAATATCCGCACGAGGAGACTTTGAGGCCGCCGCGTATTGACGGGCGTGCCTGGCATGCTCCTTTGCGCCATCAAAGTTGTTAACTTCGAGCAACAGCCGAGTGTAGTGGTTTTCCGCAATGGCCCGATTGAGCATGGCATGCGGATCTTTTGGTTCGCGCAAAAGGTCAACCGCCTTTTCGATCGCGATGAGGCCGGGCCGAATTTCTTCAAGATTCAAGTGGCAAAGCGCGATATTGGAGAAAATGGCAGGACGCAAAAATGCAAAGTCACGTTCAACAGCGGCAATCGCATCCGCCTTTTCAAAGCACCCCAATGCCTCGCGATACAGACCTCCATACATCAACGCAACGCCTAGATTCAGCCAAACTTTGCCTTCGCGAACTGAATCCGACAGCCCCTGTGCCAGAGACAAAGCGTCGGCATATGCCTCCATCGCGTCGGGCAATCCTCCGGAATCAGCAGAACATATGCCCAAAGCAATCAATGCATCGAGGGTCGCTTGTGGTTCAGATGATTCAAGCCCCAGAGCGCGCGCCTTTTGCGCGATCGGTATTGCGCGAAATGCCTGCCCTGACACGTAAAAGTACCTTACCGCATCGAGCATTAGTTTCAACTGGGTGGGAACATTGACCCGTATGCTCGATAGCTGAAGCGCAAGCGCTTCCATCAAACGGGGGTCGGCGCAAGTCCCGTCCGTTAGCGCGCCCGAAATAACGCTACTCGCTTGATTAAAAACAATTTTGTCGTCAGATTCCAAAATAAAAGTCACCAAAACCATTAATCGGAAAACCGTTGCAAATCAGTTTACCACCACAGTATCCTCGCGTAATCTGTGAACTAGATCACAGTTTTCATTTTATTTTTTTGACCTAAACCATAGGAGCACTTTTCATGAGCAAAGAACTAAACGTCATCGACACCCTCGTTGCTGAATCCACCGAAGTCGCCACCCAGCCTGAAATGATCACGCTCGGCGACTTGTCCCTGGCGCTCGTCGGCGGCGGCCAAGGCACTGTAGTGTTTTAGTCACAACCCATCCAATTTCCATTCAACTACTTAACTTTCGGAGCACACATCATGAGCAAAGAACTAAACGTCATCGACACCCTCGTTGCCGAATCCACCGAAGTCGCCACCCAGCCTGAAATGATCACGCTCGGCGACTTGTCCCTGGCGCTCGTCGGCGGCGGCCAAGGCACTGTGGTGTTTTAACTCTAAGACACCAAAACAATATTCACCACCCTAGCCCCCACCACCGACTCCGCCCGATGGCTCACAAACACCATGCTTGAAACGCGCCCCGCGATTTGATCGCGAATGGCTTGTTCCTGCGCCGCATCGACCTGATCCAGCGTTTCGTCGAGAAAGACGATTTGCGGATTCCGGTATAGCGCGCGCGCCAGCATGACGCGTTGTTTTTGGCCGCCGGAGAGGCTCATGCCGAGCGAGCCGACGATGGTGTTGTAGCCCATGGGTGTCGCGGCCACTTCGGCGTCAATTTGCGCAAGCCGCGCGCATTCGCGCACGCGCTCGGGATCGTGGTTGGTATCGAAGAAACTGATGTTGTCTTCGATGGTGCCGACAAACAATTGGTCGTCCTGCATCACCGCCCCGACGTTGGCACGATACTGGCCCAAATCCCAGTCTTTCAGGTCGCGGCCATTGACCAGCACTTGTCCGTCCGTCGGCTGGAGTAGGCCCAGCAAAACCTTTAAAAGCGTGGTTTTTCCGCACCCCGACGGCCCGACGATGGCCACCCGCTCGCCGGGCATGATTTTCAGATTCAAGTTGCGAAACGCGTAGCCTTCCGGGCCATACGCGAATCCCAAATTCTTCGCTTCGATGGTTAAAGCCTCGCTCGCTTCCGCAAACACCGATTGCGCCGTCGTGGACGATTCAGCTTCCGCGAGGGCAATATCGGCGATGCGTTCGGCATGCAAATCGAGCATGCGGAATTCGTTCCACTTGTCGATCAAATTATTCATGCGGCCCAGAAACACCAATTTAAAACCGAGAAATGCGTACAGCATCCCGACGGAGAATTTGCCGTCCATCACCAGCAACGCGCCCAACCACACGACGATGATGCTTTCCAGCCCGAACACCAGACTGTTGGCGCCACGCTGAAAAATGCCCACGTTTTGCACCCGCACGCCCGCGTTGACCTGATCGACGATGAGGTTCTGATACGACCCGCGACGTTCGTTCTCGCGCATGTTGAGCTTGATGGCCATCATGCCGCGTAGTGTTTCAATGAAATGCGTGCTCGCTTTGGCTTCGTGGGCGATCTGTTCGTCGGTTGCATAGCGCTGCGGATAATAGAAATACCAGCGAAGCGCCGCATAAATCGCGGCGGCCGAGACCACCACCAGCGTCAATTGCACACTGTAGAAGAACATCACCGCGAGCGTGACCATCACCATCACACCGTCGATAAACGTTTCCACGAAGGTGGTGGAAAGCGTTTTCTGAATCACATCCACGCTGCGAAATTTGGACACGATGTCGCCGATGTTGCGTTTCTCGAACCACGCCAGCGGCAGCTTCAGCAGATGATTGAACAACGCTGTCAGCAAGCGCAAATTGAAATGCGTGCTCAGGTACACGCCGACGAACGCCCGCACGGCGCTCACGATCACCTGAATCAACACGAGTGCTGAAAACGCGATGCCCAATACCGCCAGCAAATCGGTATCGCGCCCCACCAACACGCGGTCCACGACGAGTTGCAGGAAGAAAGGCATCGCAATCGCAAATACTTCCAGCGCCAGCGAGAGCAACACCAATTGAAATACGGTGCCCGCCATGCCCGAGCCAGCGGAAAGCAATTGCCACGCGCTGATTTTTTCACGCTCATCGACGCGCTTGAAATTCTGGTTCGGCGTGAATTCCATCGCGACCCCGGTGAAATGCCGCGACGCTTCGGCCAAGGTAAGTTTGCGTTTACCGCGGCCCGGATCATGCACTACCAGTTTCTTGCCCGAGAATCCTGTCAGCACCACAAAATGATTCATGTCCCAGTGCAACACGGCGGGCAATTGCAATTTGGTCAAGGATTCCAGCGGCAATTGAACCCCGCGCGCGGCAAGGCCCATCGCTTCGGCCACTTGCGAAATATGTTTGAGCGTGACGCCTTTGAGCGAAGGCGATAAGCGCAAACGCATTGACGATAGATCCGTCAAGTGGCCGTGATACGAGGCCACCATCGCAAGACACGCAATGCCGCACTCAGGCGCTTCGCTTTGCAAAATCACCGGGACGCGCCGCCCGAACAAGCC
>JANOKK010000913.1:0-1871 GCA_031419255.1 Betaproteobacteria bacterium | reverse complement strand
TCGGGATATTGTCGATGCCGATGATCAGTTTCGGGTCCGCCAGTTCTCCCGCGCCGAGGCTGGCTTGTTGTGCCGCACGCAAGGTGGCCGCTTGCGCGTCAATTTGCGGCGCATCACCGGCGGCGATGCGCTGGGCATCGGCAAGTGAGAGCAAAGGCGCGGCGTGGCTGGCGATACTTGCCAGCATCAATACCAATGGGAAAAAAACGGGACGAAAATTCATGGCCACCTCCAACAGGAACGAGCGTGCCCGACTCCGGCGGAGTCAGGCGTTCACGTGAGGTGGGGAGTTAAATGCGGAAACAGCAGTTGCGAATGGTGTGTGGTGGAGAGGTTGCGTGCGACAAAAATGCGGGCGATGCCGATGTGCGAATCGGCAACATCATCGCCATCGATTGCGCGACCACTCGGCCTGTTTCAACGGCAAAAATTACCGGCGCCTGCGGCGAATCATTGACGTTTTGCGGGCCGTTTTCGCAGTGCTGCTGGCAGAGCGCCGGAGAGTCAGCGTCGCGTTGACTTGCGTTTTTTTCGCACGCGGCATCCATCGAAGCCGCCTCATTGGCCCCAGCAAATTGCATCGGGCACGCATAGGCGGCAACCGCCAGTTGCGCGAACAGCAACGCGCCGATGGCAAGCAAACTAAATAGTTTTCGGGATAGACGATTCATGCAACCTGATCAATTTCACATTGGTAAGACCTGCGCATCAATGCTAACCGCCGTTGGCCAAGTCTGTTTGACCTTTGTCAAAATGGCGGCAGGGAAGTTCCCGTGCGAGTTCGTTGAACGGAGCGTATTGATGCGGCAATTAAACATGTTGAAACCACGCCCTTCCCCGCGAAGGCGGGGATCCACGTTTTTATGCAGATCCACTGTCGAACTTGGGCCCCGCCTTCGCGAGGGAAGGGAAATTATTGAGTCCCGTTCAACATGTTTAGTTGCCGGATCAATTGCATTGCCTGAATACGTAGATCGCCATTTGGCGAGCCGTTCCGGGCATAAAACGGCGGAACGCCGCGCCAGTGCTGGAGTCTTCACTTTTTCACCTTTGCCTGGTGGTTGCCTGCTTCCACATATCCAGGAACTTGGCGCGTTTGGTTGCATCCAGATAGAACAACAATCCCTGACCGACATTGATCGGCTTGATGCTCTTGCCGTGCAACTTCGTCAGCGCGGAGGCGGTGAATTCGCCTTCCACATCGGCGCGAATGGCGTGGAGATTGGACTTCGTGGCCATCACCGTTTGACCACGCTGGGACAGTAAGTAGTCCAGAAACAATCGCGCCGCATTTGCGTTCTTGGCCGCATTCGAGATGAAGGCGATTCGTGAAATGACCAGCGTGTAGTCCTTCGGCAATACATACCCCAAAGCAGGGTCTGTTTTGGCGCTTACCGCTACATAGGATCCCAACAAGTTGTATCCGATGAGGCTCTCGCCCGAGGCAATCTTCTCAAGCATGACGGCCGTGGAGGTAACCTGCTGAAGGTTGACGGCACCCATTGCTTTGACGAGGTCCCACGACCCGTGCATGGACTTGTTGTCCTGTGTCGCGAGCGTGAAGCCGATGCCGTATTCGGCGTCGTAGGTGATCACTTTGTCCTTGAACCTTGCCGGCTGGCTGGTCAGCAATTTTTCAAGTCCCGCATGCGTTTGCGGAATGTCATTGCCGGTGACCAGCCGCTTGTTGTAAACAAAGACAATGGGTTCGTAGGTTGTCCCGTAGGCTTCGTCGCGCCAGGTTGCCCAGGACGGCAACTTGTTGGATTCGGGCGATTTGTAGACCTGTGCATAGCCGTCGTTCACAAGCTTGATCATGAGGTCCATAGCGGATCCCCACAGCAGGTCCGCTGATGGTTGCGAAGTCCTCA
>JANOKK010000912.1:0-3176 GCA_031419255.1 Betaproteobacteria bacterium | reverse complement strand
GGTTGGCAATCATGCGCGGGAAATATTGCACATCCTCAGGCACCGTGAGTGGTGCCAAATCGGTCTTCTCAAAGGGCAGGCCGAAACGGCAAGACAGCATGCGGCGGGCGTCTTCGGCACTGGCGGGATCGCCTGGACCGGGAGCGTTACAGCGCGCCAGATCAATTGCAATCTGTTCCCGGGAAACGACGCGCGCCGTGTAGGCGGCATCGAATTGCAATGCTTCCTGGAGTCTCCTGCGCGTCTCCACCACGCTAACGTAAGGCATGCCAATGCCCGGGCAGTCCGGCACAATCGACTTGCGACGCCCGCCATTGAATAGCGCCGTCTCCTCGATGCCCTCGGGCCGCGCGCGCGCCGCCGACAGCAGCGTCGAATCTCCATATAACGCTTCGCCCCGCACGATAACCAGCCGGATATTTTCCTCTGTCGCTGCGATAATATTGCGATAGCTGTCCGCTTCGCGATCGTCGACCACCAGAAGATCGGCAAGAAAACCCGGGCCGATCTGCCCCAGTTTCTGTTCCCAACGAAGTGCGCGCGCGGGATTACGAGTCACCATCTCAACCAACTCACGATTGCCAAAAAGGGAGTTGAGCTGCCGGCGATTGACGAGATCAGCCACTTTCAATTCGCCGAGTGCCGACTTGCTTCCCGACGGCCCCCAATCCGGGGCAAGACTGATCAAAACGCCGGCCTCACGCGCGACGCGAACATTCGCGGTTTTTCCGTACAGCAGGAAATTCGACAGCGGCGACCAGACGAGTTTGGCACCCGCAACGGCCATCTCCTTCAACTGTGCGTCGGTCAGGCCCACCCCGTGAATTACGACCAGATTAGGCCCCAGCAGGCCTGCCGATTTTACATAGCGAAACTCATTCGCCATGCGTGAAGAAGTGCCTTCGGCGAGGTGGACGACAATGGTGCCGCGTTTGAAATCATCCTGGAGCCGTTTCCATTCGGTGACATCGCGCCCAATATCGACGGACGAATAAGCCTGACGTTCGGCAACCGAAGTGGTTTCAATGTTTCGCGCCAGACATTCCGATCTGGCGTAAGGCCGGAAATAGAGTCCCCCGTACAACACCGATGCCGCCGCCAGCGGGTAGGAGCTGCCGCCGCCTTGCAGCGTGGTGGTGCCGCCGGCGAGCGCCATGTATTCACCATAGCGCCCGACATCCATACCGAGGTTGTAATACTCGGCGTTGCCGAGAACCACATTTGGGTCTTCGATACGCCGGGCATAGTCGTCGTCGTAATAGCGCCACTCATAACGGTCCTTATATTTTTTTACAATCGGCATCAACGGATAGACGGCATATTCCGGGTGATTGTGGATGTCGATCAGGCCCGGATAAATTACGCCGCTCGTCTCGATGGATCGCGCCAGTTCGGCACCGGGCGGCAGCGGTTCGCCGGCCTTGACAATGGCGTCAATGACGCCGCCGCGAATCCAGACGCGGGCACCCGTGAACACGTCGCCGGCATCATTCATCGTTACCACTTTTCCCGCGAGCAGAATGCCGGGATCCGCGTTTGCGGATGTAACAACCCGTCTCGATGCCGCGACCTCCACCGGCACCGGCAATTGCGTCACACAACCAAACAATAAAGCGCTTCCGACAGCCAATATGCCGCATGAAATTCTTGTCACTTTCGCCCCTTTGGTCGTGCCAACCGCTACGCGCATGACGCGATCCGATTGGCGATAATCACATCATATCGCTACCGTGCGCGCTCGTGAGTCTCACGGTGCAACTTGAAAAAATCGCGGCACACCCAACCATTCCTCAATGAATTCCTACTTGCTCCGCCCTTTCAAACAATTGTTCCGCCGCGCACGCGCGTTGACTGCGCGCAATGTGGTGCCGATCGATGAAACCACATGGCAAGACGCCACGCGAGGGTACTCGTTCGTGCAATTGCTGGGTGCGGAAGAAAATCGGCGGCTACGATTGATCGCCGCCGACTTTCTTGCGCGCAAAACCATCACTGGTGCTGCGGGTCAGATCATCGACGAGGCAATCCGCATTCAAATTGCGGCGCAGGCCTGCATCCTTGTGTTGGAGCTGGGCGTGGAATATTTCGATGGCTGGTCCGAAATCATCGTCTACCCGAGTCAGTTTGTACCCGAGCGTGAGGTGATCGATGAAGCCGGTGTGGTTCACACGACGCGCGATCCGCTTGCGGGTGAAGCCTGGCTGGGTGGCCCCGTGGTGTTGTCATATGAAGACATCGCCAAAGGCGATGGAACGGACAATACGACTGATGGCTACAACGTGGTCATCCATGAATTCGCGCACAAGCTCGATATGCTCAATGGTGCGCCGAATGGATTTCCACCCATGCAAAAAGGCATGAATCGCGAGGACTGGAAGCACGCCTTCATGGCAGCGTATCTTGAATTTTGTAAGCAGGTTGACGATGCCGATTCGCGCGCGCACCGCGATCGCGGACACTCGCTGGATGCCTTGCCACTGGATCCCTACGCGTCTGAAAATCCGGCGGAATTCTTTGCCGTCATATCCGAAGCGTTTTTTGAAACGCCACAGGTGGTCGCGGAATATTTCCCAGCGGTCTATGCGCAATTGTCGCGGTTCTACCGGCAAGATCCCGGTGCGCGGTCACGACAATGACCTTTGCGGCACGGCACGCGTCAAAAAAAGCCCGCAGATATCAATGTCCTGCGGGCCGTTTTAGCGTTACGATGGGTTGAATTTTCCTACAAGTAAAGTACCGCCGGAAATACCGCGACCGCCAGCACGATCAATATCCATTCGCAATTCCAGCGCTTGAGATGGCCCGTGTAATAGAAAATGATGCAAAGAATTGCAAATACATAAAACAATGCCAGTAGCATTTTGCCCCCTGAGTAAATCTTTCCGTTATCGGCAATTAGCGCGCTTTTTCAAGCGATAAATTACCATAATCGCGCTTTCAATGCGAATTTGCATTGTGCGAACCGGCTAAACGGCGTCCTCGTTGGTCTCGCCGGTACGTATCCGCACCACCTGGCTCACATCCATCACAAAAATCTTGCCATCGCCGATTTTGCCGGTTCGCGCCGCTTTGATGATCGCGTCGATCGCTTTATCCACCATCGCGTCCGACAATATCACTTCAACTTTCACCTTAGGCAGAAAATCGACCGTGTATTCCGCGCCGCGATACTGCTC
>JANOKK010000911.1:0-1805 GCA_031419255.1 Betaproteobacteria bacterium | reverse complement strand
GATCCTGAAAGTATTTGAATTCAAGACGTCGGCAGGCCAAAAACGTCGGGATAACCGAACAACGCAGCGGATCCGCCAGTGTGAAGAAAGACCACGTTTTGGTCTTTTGCAAAGTGGCCTTTGCGAACCAGATCGATCAAGCCGGCCATGCCCTTGCCCGAATAAACCGGGTCAAGCAAGATGCCCTCGGTCTTGGCCAACAACGTGACTGCTTCGACCATGCCCGGTGTCGGAACGCCGTAACCGCCGCCCACGTAGTCGCAGTTGGCCTGTACCGATGCGCGCGGTAGCTCACCAGTCAATCCCATGTAAGCCCAGGTGCGGCAGGCTAAATCGTAGACCATGCCTTCTTGCTTTTCTCTTGGCGCGCGCACGCCAATTCCAAGCAGCTGAATCGCACTGTGCATGGCTTGAATACCGACCACCAAACCGGCTTGGGTGCCTGAACTCCCGGTGGCGTGTACCAGGTGGTCGATTCGCAGGCCCAACTCGACCGACTGGTTCACCAACTCCAGCGCCGCATGGACGTAACCCAGCGCGCCGACCGGATTCGAGCCGCCGCCGGGAATCACATAGGGCCGATGGCCAGCGCGCTCCAACTGCCGGGCCACAGACTCCATCTCGGCATGCATGTCACTACCGCCGGCGCGGCGCTCTACCGTGGCGCCATGCAGCCGATCGAGCAGTACGTTGCCATTCTCTGTGTAATTGAACTGCTTGTTGCCAGTGCGATCTTCCAGCAAGATGTGACATTGCATGCCCAGCTTGGCGGCGGCGGCGGCAGTTTGACGGGCATGATTCGACTGTGTCGCGCCCTGCGTGATCACAACGTCAGCCTTTTGCGCCACTGCTTCGGCCATCAGGTATTCCAGTTTGCGCGTCTTGTTGCCACCGGGAAAAAGCCCCAGCATGTCGTCGCGCTTGATGTAGATTTCCGGCCCGCCGAGTTCGCGCGTCAGATGCGGCAGGAATTCGATCGGCGTGGCGAAAGGCGTATAGCGGCGGCGCGGGAAGCGGGATAAGTCCATGAAATTTCCTGTTTATTGGTGAGGCGGAAAAATCATTCTACTGCCTGCCAGTGCGGGGTCGAATCAGCCAGCGGTACCAAAAAACGTAGATCGCCATTTGGCGGGCGTTTACAGCCAAAAATGCCCTAAACGCCTCACCAATGCTTGAGTTTCATTAAAGGGTACTTCTATTTACCTCAAATCTCTGTCTCCCCGGCCCCCGATTAAAACATTCGAGGGCAGGCTGCGGCCGGGGCCCAATTTTGTCAATGTGTCAATGGCTTACGAAAATTGGGTACCGGCCTTCGCCGGTACGACAGGGTAAATAGAAGCACCCTATTGACAAACTCCAGCGTTAGCGCGCCTTTCCAAACACTTTCGCTTGGAACACCTCGCCAATGCTGGACTTTATGCGCCCGCGCGACGGCATCATGCTGCCGGGCGCGTGTTCGCTGCGCCGACAATCTGCCGCCGCAACACCTCGTATTGTTGTGTCGCACGCGCGCCAAACAGAGGATCGGCTTTTGGTTTGACGGCGGCATCGATCAGCGCCCAATCGTTTGCAGTCAAGAGAGTGGCAACGACCGGAAACAAATCGGCTTCTTCGCGCGCCATGTGGTGCCTGAAATGTGCGATGTATTCGCGACCGGGTGTCTCGACGCTCTCGCGCGACAGGATCGCGCCATTCACCACGCTGTCCAGATCTTCGACGAGCCGCGCGCTGCTTTGCACGGCCACCACATGTTCGGCCATCAGTTCATCCACCCGCGCGCCGAGCGACGGTTTGCGTTGCTTGAC
>JANOKK010000910.1:0-1307 GCA_031419255.1 Betaproteobacteria bacterium | reverse complement strand
ACGCATGCGGCTGAAAATCACGCACCCGGGGAAATATCTGGAAACAGAATTCATGGTGCCGCACAAACTCAGCGCCAATGCGCTGGCGAATTTACTGCACGTTCCTGCCAACCGAATCTCGGCCATCCTCAAAGGCCAACGTGCGATCACCGCCGACACCGCATTGCGACAAATCAGGCGCCGGGGTCAAGTCTTGCAATAGTGCATTTCCGCATTCCTTACCCGCAGATCGCCATTCGCAAAAAGCGCGGGCAGGATTTGCAATGTCGCTTTTCGCTCAATTGCGATATCGCAAGTCCTACCCACAACACTTGTGGTCACAACACGCCGACACGTTGACTAAGTGGTGCCACTATTGGTACCATTTGTAAATGGCTTCATCCAAGAAAATTCTCGAACAAATGCGACAGCAGCCGACAAATGTCAGCTTCGCGGACTTGTTCAAAGTATGTGAAGCTTTCTTTGGAAAGCCGCGTCGGTTCGGCTCGAGTCATAGCGTTTTCAAAACGCCCTGGCCGGGAGACCCGCGAGTCAACATCCAGAATGACAAGGGCAAGGCCAAGGCCTATCAGGTGCGACAGGTACTTCTCGCCATCGATAAATTGAAGGAACGCCAAAATGAACACTAACCATTACACCTACCGTGTCACATGGTCTGCGGAGGACAGCGAACATGTCGGGCTTTGCGCAGAATTTCCGTCGTTGTCCTGGTTGGCACGGACACCGGAGAAAGCGCTGGCGGGGATTCGGCAAACCGTTGCGGAGGCGGTCGCCGATATGCAAACGAATGGTGAACAGATCCCCAATGCGCTGGCCGAAAAACACTACAGTGGTGAATTCAGGGTTCGAATTCCGCCGGAAGTACATCGCTCGCTGGCAATGCAGGCCGCAGAGCAGGGAATAAGTTTGAATCGATTGGCGAGTGCAAAATTGGCAGGGTGAACGATAGTTCACGCGGCTCGTCTTCGCCAGTTTCCCCGCATCTATGCTCTCCCCGTCTTTCTGCTCGGACTATTGGAGGACAATATTCCTGTCCCACTGCGGGCATTGCGTCAGGCTTTATCTCAATATTGAGTGAGGAATCATGCAAAGGAGTGACCGTAGGGGCAGAAGTGACCGTAGGGAGTGACCGTAGGGTCAGTTACCGTCTTGAAAGTCAAGAGTCGGCATGGCTTTTTTGAGGTCGAAGGGTTTGCCCGACTTGATAACCCCGTAAATAAAGTGGGCGAGTTTACGCATCACGGCACCGATCACCGCTTTGGGCGCGAGGCCCGCCACCGCGAGTCGGTCGCCAAATATCTTGAGTG
>JANOKK010000909.1:0-1763 GCA_031419255.1 Betaproteobacteria bacterium | reverse complement strand
CTGGCGATTGCGGCGGCGGTACTCACCTATTCCTGGTATGGCACCGACGATGCCTATGACGATGTCGGCGAACTTGACGCGAAATTGCTGACCGGTGAATTGCCGATCGATGCTTTTCTGGACAAGGATTTCGCTACGTGGGTGCAAGAATCGAACTAAGGTTTTTCCGGGCGCTCGCCGCCTTGACCATCGCCATCGCCGTCTTGTTGCCGACGATGGTCACGCGCGCCCACGCGGCGGATAGCGATAGCGCCAAACCTGCGCCGCCGGTGCCATGGACCAAAGTGGCCGGCAGCGTACAGAAAGTGCTGACGCCACTCGCCAAAGACTGGAACCAGTTGACGGGCACGCAACAACGGCGTTTGATCACATCGGCCAAGCAGTATTCCAAATTGACGCCAATACAGCAGGAACGTTTTCAGGAGCGCCTTACCGAATGGGCCGCCTTGACGCCGCAACAGCGTGCGGATGCCCGTGAAAAATTTCAGAATCTCTCGAAATTACCGCCGGCCAAACAACACGAGCTGCGCGAAAAATGGAGCGAATCGAAAAACGAGAAAAAGCCGCCCGCGAGCACTGAATCGGCACCGGCACCGGCCCCGGGTGGCGCGCAGGCGAAATAGGTGGTGAGTCGTGAATCCGCTGCCGACACGGTTCCCAGTATCCGCCGTCGTCTGGCTGCGTTGCCCTACGAATTCCTGTTAATTCTCGCGTTGCTGCTGATCGCGGCATTTCCCCTTTCCGGGCTCAAGGGTGCCACGCTCGGCGGCACCCCGCATTACTTGGCACAAGCCTACTTTGCCTTTGTCGCCGCTGTCTATTTCACCTGGTTCTGGCGGCGCGGCGGGCAAACCCTCGCGATGAAAACCTGGCGTATACGGGTGATTGCAAACGATGGTCAGCCATTGTCTCTCGCCCGTGCGTTGACAAGGCTGGGTACCGCAAGTTTCTTTTATGTTCCGGCAGTAGCTGGAGTCGTGTTACTTTTTTTTCCAAACCGCATCAGCCCGGTGATCGCCATGTGGGCATTTCTGCCGATGGTGGCAACGATACTTTGGGCGCGGTTTGATGCAGATCGCCAGTTTCTGCATGACCGCATGGCAGGAACACGGCTCATTTGCCATTGACGGTGCACGGAGATAGCCCTACGTGCGGCGTCTGGGAAGCCTGGTTGCGTATTCTTTTTGCAAAATCAACACCACGGCCAGCACAAAAAACGCCAGCAACGGCGTCGCCGCGCTGATCAGCGCCGGCCAATTGTTCAACTCCGTCAAGTTTGACGAAAGTTGATTCAGGAAATAAAACGCCAATCCCAACATGATGCCGAACACCAACTTGCCACCAAGGCCGGTGCCGCGCTGCGATTGAATGCCGAACGGAATCGCCAGCAGCATCATGATGATCACCGTCACCGGCTGAAATACCTTGCCCCAGAAGGCGGATTCGTAGCGCGTACTGTTTTGTTTGTTTTCGCGCAGATGCGATATATAGGCCGAAAGACTTAACAGCGACATGTCATCCGGCTTGATCCGAAGCACCGACAACAGATCCGGCGTCATGGCGGTATTCCAATCATCCGTCGCCAACCGCTCCATGCGCGCACCCTCACCCGGCTTTGGGCTGAATGTGGTCTTCTCGACATCCTGCAACACCCAGCGGCTCTTGCTGAAATCGTACGCCGCGCGTTTGGCGAGCCGCAATGATGACAGCCGATACGCGGCGTCGAATTCGTAGATGCGCATGTCGAGCAACTGCGTGTCCGG
>JANOKK010000908.1:0-1606 GCA_031419255.1 Betaproteobacteria bacterium | reverse complement strand
CCGGATTGAAAGGCATGGCCGGCATGGGGGAGGTGCGCACGTTGCGCAAAGGTTTGCGGCTGATCCGGCCATTGCTGGATGTTTCACGCGACCAGATTGAAGGGTATGCGCATGAGCATCAACTAGAGTGGATTGAAGACGAATCGAATACCGATACCGCGTTCACGCGAAACTTCATTCGGCACGAGTTGGCACCCAAATTGGCCGAGCGATTTCCGCACTACCGGGATTCGCTCGCGCGCGCGGGTCGGCATGCTGCCGAGGCCGATGAAATGCTCGCCGCACTTGCCGCGATCGATTTGAAATGGGATGGGCAACACGCATACGCCGATCAACTCGATTTGTTGCCGCTGACGCGACAAGTCAATGCCTTGTACCACTGGTTGCAATGGCAACAGGTGGGCACCGAGACAAAATTTGCGTTGCCGTCCCATGCCCAATTGCAGGATTGGGCGACGCAATTATTTCGACCGACACCGACCGACAAACCGCATCGCGCAGGCGGACATGATTGGATGATTTCACGACGCAAGAATCGCCTTCAACTGGAGCGGAAATAGCGGGATTTGACTCGACGCCAGTTGTGCATCCGTGATAAAATTTAACGTTTTCATCAAGTTATCAGGGATTTATAAAATGTCTAATAAAATGTCTAATGAAGTGAAGCAGGAACGCACTCTTTCCATCATCAAACCCGATGCCGTTGCCAAGAACGTGATCGGCGAGATTTATTCGCGGTTTGAAAAAGCCGGGCTGAAGATCGTGGCCGCGCGCATGTTGCATCTTTCCCGCGCCGATGCCGAAGGTTTTTACGCCGTACACAAGGGCCGCCCGTTTTTTAATGACCTCGTTGCCTTCATGAGTTCCGGCCCGGTGATGATTCAGGCGCTCGAAGGCGCTGGCGCGATTCTTAAACACCGCGATTTGATGGGTGCGACGGATCCGAAAAAAGCGGCACCCGGTACCATCCGCGCCGATTTCGCCGATTCGATCGACGCCAACGCGGTGCATGGCTCCGATGCGGCTGAGACCGCTGCCGTGGAAATTGCCTATTTTTTCCCGGCGCTCAACGTTTATTCGCGCTAAGTCCCGCAACCGTCAACGGATCGAATCGTGGCCGTCCCCCAGCAGGCGAAAGGAGAAAAACCCAATCTGCTCGGCATGACACTGCCGGAGATGACGGTTTTTTTTGCCGGGTTAGGCGAGAAGCCTTTCCGCGCAAAGCAGGTGTTTCGCTGGATTCATCGTTTTGGCGTGGACAATTTCGAGGCCATGACCGATCTCGCCAAATCGCTGCGGGAAAAACTTCCCGGTGTGGCAATGATCGCGCCGCCGACGTTGATGACGGCACAAGCATCGAAAGACGGTACGCGAAAATGGTTGCTGGATGTCGGTACCGGCAATGGTATTGAGCTCGTTTTCATTCCGGAAGATGATCGCGGCACACTGTGCGTTTCATCGCAGGTCGGTTGCGCCCTCGATTGCACATTTTGCTCGACCGGCAAGCAGGGCTTTAACCGCAATCTCACCAGTGCTGAAATCATCGGCCAATTGTGGTGGGCCAACAAAGCGATGGGGCGCGACCCGAAGGGCGAGCGCATTGTCT
>JANOKK010000907.1:0-8797 GCA_031419255.1 Betaproteobacteria bacterium | reverse complement strand
GCGCCTGAATTACGGTCGGAATATCGCGGTGATACAACTGATCTTGCAAGGTCTTGGTGCCCGTTGAAATGATGACCTTGCCACCGGATCGCAAGGCTGGCACCAGATACGCGAACGTCTTGCCGGTACCGGTGCCGGCTTCGGCGATCAGCACGCCACTGCGATCAATCGCGTCGCCGATTTTTTCCGCCATTTCGATCTGGCTTTCTCGGTGCCGGTAGCCCTCGATGCGCTTGGCCAATGGGCCCTCTGGGCCGAACAACTCTCTCAATTCAGACATGGCGCGATCATACCTTGGGTTGCCAGCACCACTCCTAGGCGCGACCGAAAATAATCTTTTCCTTCGTCAATAATTTGGCAATCAGTAAAATCGCCGTGAACGCGATGAACCCATTGACCGTAAGTGGAATCAGAAAATGCAACATTTCCACCGGGTCGCCGCGGAGGATTCGGGTAATCACCGTTTGTTGCGCAAGCATCGGTACGTACAACTGCCATGTTGCTTCTTTCAATTGCCCAAAAATGATAATCATCGGGATCATCGATACCGCCGCGATCAGGTAACTCACGTAGGTTTGCGCCTCTTTGTAGGTGCGCCCATAGGTGGCGATGAGCATTTGCAGCGCACCCATCGCCGGCGCAAACGAGAGCATGGTCGCGCCGAAGGCGAGAAATTGCATGCCGCTGATCGATAACACCGCTTCGAGCTTGGGCATCGGCATGAATTTGAGCGTTGCCCAAAACCCGGCGAGCGTCAGTGCAACCACACCGACGCCATAAACGCCGACCGCCAGCCACTTGCCCGCCGTGATGGCGACGCGGCCCACCGGATTCATCAGCAATGGCTCCAGCGAGCCGCGTTCACGCTCGCCCGCCGTCACGTCGATGGCGATTGCAGTACAGCCGGTGACGCAAACAATCAACGAGATGAACGGAATCATAAACAGCATCTGCGCCGCGCGCTGGGCGGGCGTTCCCATGTTCACATCGCGAACCTCCACCACACGGTTGATGAGAGGCGAAACCCCGCGCGCGATCAGGCGTTGGGTTGCCACCTCGCTATTGAAGCCGCGCATCAGTCTGCGCAACACACCGATCGATACATTGCCGGTATCTTGCCGGGTATCGTCGTAAACAATTTCAACTATCGCGGCTCCGGTCGGAAATTTTTCCTGAAAGTCCGCCGGAATCACCAGCACCGGATCGTGTTTCCCGGTCTTGATCAACTCGCGAAAATCCAGCTTTGGCTCAAGCACCGCGACATCCTGACGAGCGAAAAAATTCATCAATTGCGGCGCGAACTGTTTGCCTTTTACGTACACTTCGCGCGCATCAGCCTTTTTCTCGATGCTGGAAATGAAGTAGCTCATGCCCAGCAGCATGATCGGGCCCATTGCGATCGACAGCAGGAAAATCATTGCTGCCGTGCGCTTGTCGCGCAAATGGTCGGTCAATTCCTTGCGAAGCACAATGAATGCGACCGGCATCATGACACGACCTCGCGCAGACTCTCGCTCTCACTTCCGCCCGCGTAAATTTCATGCGTTTCCGACAACGCGACAAAGGCATCCTCAAGATTGTTTTTGCCGCTTTGCGCGAGCAATTCATCCCGGGTTCCCTGCGCCGTCACACGGCCGCGACTGATGATAACGATTTCATCGCACAACGCCGCCACTTCCTGCATGACATGGCTGGAAAACAGTACTGTTCGCCCCTCCGCTTTCAGCCGCTTCACCAGTTCGCGCGACGCACGCGTACTCATTACGTCAAGGCCATTGGTTGGCTCGTCCAGGATCACGTTGGACGGCTCGTGAATCAAGGCGCGCGCGATGGCCACTTTCATGCGTTCGCCCTGCGAGAAACCATCGGTGCGACGATCGAGAATGCCCTTCATATCCAGCCACTCGACAAACCGCGCCAGGGTACGCTCAGATTGCGCCGCATCGATGCCGCGCAGCGATGCGTAATAGCGAATGTTTTCGCGTGCGGTCATGCGCGTGTAGAGCCCCCGGGAATCCGTCAGCAGACCGCACGCTTGGCGGGCGGCATTGGGATCGGTGGCAACATCGACACCATCGATTGCGACATGGCCACCATCGATGCTAATCAAGGTGCCGATCATTCGGATACAGGTGGTCTTGCCGGCGCCATTCGGGCCCAACAGGCCGGTGATGGCACCCGCTTTCGCAATGAATGACACACCATCGACTGCGCAAACCTCGCCGAATTTTTTTTCCAGGTTGCGTACCTCGATCATTTGGTCGCTCCATGCGTACGCGGCGCAGCTTCAGCGCTTTCGGTTTTAACGGCACCTTTTTCGCGCATCGGTTCATAAAACATCGGACGCGGCAGTCGATCGAGGCATTTGCCATCGAGTTCGGCCACACTAGCGGACTCGATAAATTTCTTGATCAGGCGCGGCGCGCATCCACGTGAACTCACACCGTGGCCAACATTGTTCGCGATCAGGTGCAATGAATTCGTCAACGTTTTCTTTGCCTCATCGCCAAACACCGGCGGCGTCACCGGATCGAGTCCGCCGCTCAAAATCAAAACGGGCTTGTCAGAGCGCGGCAGTAGCGCAAAGTCCTTCGGCACCACGCCCGTCGGCCAATTTTCACAGGCCTTGGAAAATTCCCGCACGAAAATTTCTCCGAACGGCGCGATCACCATCGATGGATCGCGACGAATCTGTGGAATGTCTTCCGCGCACACCACCGAGAACCGCATGCCGGCGAACATTTTTTCTTCATCGAAACCGCCGAACGCCGCTGTGACGCTCATCAACGGCGCAAAATCACCCAGCTTCGCACGCGTCAGTGAATCAGGCAGTAATGCGGCGAATTCCGGCACATACAAACTCGAAAATACGGCCATCAGCACGCGTTCTTTCGTGATCACGATTTCGCGCGGCACGCCGCTGAGCGCGTTGGCAAGCATCACCTTTCGCGGCGATTTTTCAAGCGCCGCGAAAATTTCGTCGATGTCGATCTTCAAACGTGGAAAACGCGTTGCGCATTGGGTCTCACTGGCACATGCCGCCAACATTTTGCCAAACGCGGCACCAGCGTCCCGCGCGAATGTCGCCGGCAACGCCATCGTCGCCGGCGCAACGCCGTCGAGAACCACGCTGCGCACATGATCCGGATACCGACGCAAATATTCCATCGCCGCGCGCGTGCCATACGATCCGCCCCACAAATTTATTTTCGCGTACCCGAGCGCGGCACGGGCGGCGTCGATATCGGCCATCGCAATGGTGGTGGTGTATTGCGTCAGATCGGCACGCTTCATGAGGGCATCGCGACATTCGAGCAAGAGCTTGCGTGCGATTTGATCGCGCGAAACCGGGTCAATCGAATCCTCGGCATCGGGATCAGCTGGCTTGCAATTCAGGCCATTGGATTTGCCGGTGCCGCGCTGATCGATCAAGACGATATCGCGTTTCGCGTTGAGACCACCCAGAATCGCCATCGCCTCGCGCGCGAGCTCGGATGCTGCCTGCCCGGGCCCACCGGCGAAGAGAAAAATCGGATCGGCTTCTTTAATGCGGGCACCTGCCGGCAGCACCACAATATTCAAATTGATTTTGCGACCCTGCTGGGTTTCGCGATTTTCTATTACCTCAAGTGTTGCGCATTTCACTTCGCTGTCAATATTCGCGACCCGGCAATTGCGCAGTGAAATTGCGGATGGCGCAGCGACGTCTGAAGGCGCATTGCCGGTGCAGGCGGCAAGTGCCAGCAGCAAAATAATCGATACGCTTCGAGCGGATGTTGTCGACGAACGTTGCATGGGAGAAACGCTTTCAAAACTGCAAAACTTGGCGAAACATATCGGCAACGGTGCCGAATGTCAAAAAGCCTGCGACGAAACGCAATGCCGACGGCTTCAACGCCCTGAAACCAGATAATTCAAGCGCACTATAATCGGCGGATGAAACCGCCACTGGTATCTGAATTTCCGCGCCTTGATCCCGCGACCCCTGCGTTTTGGGACGCGCGTTTTGATGCCAATTTCACGCCGTGGGATCAAGGTGCCATTCCATACTGTCTGGCCGATTACGTGGGTCGCTTTCCCGAGCCGAAGCGCGTGTTGATTCCAGGGTGTGGCAGCGCACACGAGGCGCGATTGTTTCTACAAAAGAATTGGTCCGTCGATGCGATCGATTTTTCGACCGCCGCCGTGACGCGGGCGAAAGCGATTTTGGGGCCGCTCGGTGCGAGCGTGCGCGAAGCTGATTTTTTCGGGCCGGAAATCGCGAGTGAGCGCTTTGACATTATTTACGAACGAGCCTTCTTGTGCGCGTTGCCAGTGAATTTGCGTGAAGCGTGGGCAAAACGCATTGCGATGTTGTTGCCGCGTGATGGCGCATTGATAGGTTTTTTCTATTTCGACCTTTCCATTAAAGGCCCGCCGTTTGGCATCGACGCAAAAGCACTTTCGACATTGCTTGAAACGGATTTTGAATTGTCCGAGGAACGTGAACCGACCGATTCAATTCCTGTATTCGCCGGCAAAGAACGCTGGCAGGTTTGGCGGCGGCGTTAGCCGCAAACTTTTAAGTTTGCGCGCTCGCTATCGCACACCATTTTTCGCCAACCATGCGATGCATCGTTGCCAGCCATCTTCGGCCTGCGCCTTTCGATAGCTGGGGCGGTAATCAGCGTGAAACGCGTGCGGCGTGCCGGGATAAACATGAATTTGCGATCGACTTCCCGCTGATGACAACGCAGCCTGCATTTTTTCAACGGTCTCGATCGGAATGCCGGAATCGTCGGCGCCGTAAAGCCCTAACACGGGCACACTCAATGAGGCAGCGATATCGATCGGATGCGTCGGCGTCAAGGATGTGACCGGCCGGATCACGCCGCCATACCAGGCGACACCGGCTTTCAATGCAGGATTGTGTGCGGCGTACATCCAGGTAATGCGCCCTCCCCAACAGAAACCAGTTATCGCGATTTTGGCGGGATCCCCACCTTGTTTTACGGCCCATTCCACGGTCGCATCGAGATCCGCCATGACTTGCGCGTCCGGCACCTTGCTGACCACTTGTTCGATCAACAACGGAATGTCCGAGTACGTTGATGCGTCGCCTTGTCGCGTGTACAACTCTGGCGCGAGAGCAAGATAACCCGCTTTCGCGAATCGCCGGCAGACATCCCTGATGTATTCATGAACGCCAAAGATCTCTTGCACGACCAGCACAATCGGTAACTGAGTTTTGTTGGCGGGCATCGCCCGATAGGCGGACATTTCGCCGTCTTGAACCGGGATCATGACGTTGCCCGCATTCAATCCGATCGCATCTGTCACGATCGGATTCGGTGATGGCGCGGTCATATTGCCGTTTGACGATGTCGTCATGATGAATTCTCCTCAGTCTCAATGTGGCAGCACTGCAATGCACAGCGCCGCGCCAAGGCAGCAAATGCAAACGGCCACAATAAGTGGCCGTTCGTTTTCATCGACAGTGCGGGCTGCGGGATTGCGAGCGTCGCCCGGCACAGACGTTTTATTCGCCGTACATCTTTTGCTTTAACTCGCGGCGTTCCTGCGCTTCGATGGTAAGCGTTGCGGTGGGCCGCGCCAACAGGCGCTGCACGCCAATCGGCTCACCGGTTTCTTCGCAATAGCCGTAAGAACCATCTTCAATGCGCATCAACGCGGATTGTACTTTTTTTAGCAGCTTCCGTTCGCGATCGCGGGTACGAAGTTCCAGCGCATGCTCTTCTTCGAGCGTGGCGCGATCGGCCGGATCAGGGGCGACTGCCAGCTCGCGCAAATGCTCGGTGGTGGCACCGGCGTTGTCGCGCAATTCGGTTTGCAATGCGAGCAGGCGCTGTTTGAAAAAATTCAGTTGCGGCCGAGACATGTAATTGGTCTTGGCTTGTTTGATTACTTCGGCTTCGGACAATCCACCTGCGATCTTCACAGTGCTGGGTTTTGCAAGCAGATTTGAAGGCGTGTCATGCATGGGTGGCGGGGTCTTTACGGGTTTTGCAGGTATTTTTGCGGTGGGTGCCGCCGCAATTTTCGCGGTGACTTTAGAGGCGGCCTTGGTGGCAGCTTTAGGGGCAGCTTTAAGGACGGCCTTAGGTGCGGCCTTAGGGGCGGCTTTAGGGGTGGCTTTAGGGGTGGCCTTAGGGGGGGCCTTAGGGGTGGCCTTAGGGGTGGCCTTAGGTGCGGCCTTAGGTGCGGCCTTAGCAACGACTTTAGGAACAGCTTTAGCCGTCGTTTTGGCAACCGCTTTGCGTGCGACTTTCGCTTTAACGGCGACTTTCGACGCGGTTTTCGGTTTCGGCTTTGGGGGCGATTTTTTAATTTTCGCCGCAGTCAATCTCGCGACTACCTTGCCCTTGGGCGTTTTTGAGGAAGCAGCCTTGGAAACTTTGGCGACTGCCTTGGACTTCGATTTTGCTTTTGCGGTGACCAACTTCCACTCTCCTAAGGCGACGTGCTAGATCGTCCTTTTTGCCTACGGATTGCCGGGCAGGGATCGCAACCGCCGAGAATGCGGGGTGCGATTGCCGGAACTTGAAAAACGCGTAAGTGTACTGAAACCATGGGGCAAATTCAATGTAATTATTTTTTGGAATTTCCCCAGGCAAACGACGCGTGCAGCACATTACCGTCAGCTCTCAATCAAGAATGATTCTTGTTACAATTTACCTTTGAACGCACACTTTCCGGAGATTTTCAGTCTCATGCAGCGACTTTTTCACCGAACATCGGTCGATTTATTGCAAGCGGCGTGCCTCGGTATCGCAATCGTGCTCCTTATCCCTATCGGTGGTGTTGTTTTGGGCATGTTTGATGGCGACGGTATTGCCTGGTCACACATTAGCCGCACTACATTGCCCGATCTCATCGGCAACAGTTTGTCGCTGGCACTGCTGGTCGCGGTCGGCGTTGCATTGATTGGCACGGTTTGCGCCTGGCTCACGACGCAATATGAGTTCCCCGGCCGCGGCGCATTCGAGTGGCTGCTGATTTTGCCGCTGGCGATGCCCGCCTACGTGATGGCCTATGCCTACACCGATGCACTCCAATACGCAGGCCCGGTGCAGAGCGCAATGCGGGAAATATTCGCGTGGCAGACAAAATCCGATTACTGGTTTCCGGAAATTCGCTCGTTGAGCGGGGCAGCGGCAATGCTGACATTCGTGCTCTATCCCTATGTCTATGTGCTGGCGAGGGTCGCGTTCGGCGAACAATCGACACCGCTCGCTGAGGCGGGTCGCACGTTTGGGTTGAGTCGTGCCGCAATCATGTGGCGCGTGTCGTTGCCGCTGGCGCGACCCGCCATCGCGGCGGGCACGGCGCTCGCTGTCATGGAGACATTGGCCGACTTCGGCACGGTGTCGTATTTCGGCGTGAATACCTTCACAACGGGAATTTTCAATGCCTGGTTTTCGCAGGGCGATCGTGCATCGGCGAGCAAACTCGCGGTGATTCTGCTGCTGTTTGTCGCCTTCGCGATGGCACTCGAGTATGCCGCGCGACGACGCTCGCAGTTTCATCAAACATCGGGGCGGGTCTCGCCGCGAATCCCGCTGAACGGTTTCAAGCGTCTTGGCGCGATGATTTTGTGCGGGATACCCATTGTAGTTGGCTTCGCCTTGCCGACAATCATGCTCTTGCGGCTCGCGATATCGAACGGCGACACCACGTTTGGCGCACGCTTTCTAGCCCTTGTTGGCAATAGTGTTGCGGTATCTTTGATTGCCGCGATCGCTGCAGTCGCGCTCGCGTTACTGCTCGCCTACGGTGCCCGACTTTCCAGACGGAGTTGGAGTCGTGCCATCAATCGCGCCACTGGTCTTGGCTACGCCATACCGGGAACCGTGATCGCCGTCGGTGTTCTCGTTCCCGTGGGCCGACTCGATCATGTTCTGGTCGACATCCTTGAAAGCTTGTCAGGCCATGCTGTGCCGTTGCTGCTGACAGGCGGTTTTGCCGTGCTGGTGTATGCCTACCTCATCCGTTTTCTGGGCGTCGCGCAGCAAAGCGTTAATGCCGGCCTTGCAAACATCACGCCCAGCATGGATGATGCGGCGCGCTCGCTCGGCGTCTCGGCGGCCGCGGTTGCGATCCGCGTGCACGCGCCGCTGCTGAAGGGCAGCCTGATCACGGCAGCGTTGCTGGTATTTGTGGAAGTAATGAAAGAATTGCCCGCAACGCTGGTGCTGCGGCCTTTCAACTTCGATACGCTTGCGGTGCAGGCCTATCACCTTGCGATGGATGAACGCCTCGCGGAAGCCTCCACCGCCTCGCTCGCAATTGTCGCGGTCGGTTTGATACCGGTCATCGCAGCGTCGCGCGCGATTGCGCGCGCGACAACCGGCGCGAGCCGGTCGCGCAACTGAATTACTTCCAGCCGACCCGATCAAAAATCCGCGCGGCTTCCGCATAGTTTTTGCCGACCACATCCATACTCAAGGCATCCCGCTTGAATTCTCCGAGGCGTTTCAAAATCGGATTTTCAACCACGCCGGCAACGGGATATTCGTTGTTGCCATTGGCAAAATAGTTTTGTGCCTCGGTGCTCGCAAGGTATTCCAGAAACTTGATCGCCGCTTCACGGTTTGGCGCATATTTCGCAACACCAGCACCGGAAATATTGATGTGTGTGCCGCGCCCGGATTGATTGGGGAATATCACGCCGACTTTTTCCACAATCGCCTGATCGGCAGGTTTCTCCGACTTCATCAAGCGCGCGAAATAATAGGTATTTGCGAGCGCAATATCGCATTCACCGGCGGCCACGGCGGTGATCTGGTCGGTGTCGCCG
>JANOKK010000906.1:0-4875 GCA_031419255.1 Betaproteobacteria bacterium | reverse complement strand
TTAACCGAGTGCCATGAGGGGATGACAGGACTTTTCTTAGCCAGCGAAGGCAACTACTCCGGCATTATTCCCGCGCCGCGAATGAAGGTAAAAATCGGTGCCCGTCCGAGTGCTTGATTGATCGCGTCGGCGAGTTTTTCGGGTTCATCCGTGCCGATCAAAAATTGTTTGCCGCTCACTAATCCGACAATCACCGCACCGCGGCCCGACACGTTGAACAACCAGCCGCGCGTGGTGATGCGGATACCCCAGCCGGAGGTTGGCGACAGGCGCGTAGGCACGACACCCGCGATATCGGTGAGCTCGGCGCTTTTTCCGGGCCAGCCGAAGACGCCGAATTTCGCGCGAAATTCGTCGTCATCGACTTCGGTGGTCAATGAGGAAAAAACGGCGATAAGAGCGGCGAAAAAAGCGATCAACGCGACGAAGCCCATGGGTGGGATGGATAAGCGCGTCATGCTGCCGAATACGAACAGCATCAGCGCAAGTCCAATACATAGCGCGATCAGGGTGGTCCAGCCGATTTGGGTGTGGCGGTATTTCATTGGGTTGATAGATGGCAAATTAACGATTTCGATTTCATTGGCAGCCCCCTCTCCCGGTCTAGCGGCCACCCTCTGCTTCGCTTCAAGTGTGCCCTTGTCCCACGAGGGGAGAGGGGACGTGAATTGAGAATGTATAGAAAATTATTGGTATTGTCTGAACGCGCATCTACTACCTTCGAGCCAGACATTTTTGCAACAACTGTCGCGTCGAGGCGTCCAGATCACCGTCCGGCGCACCCGGCTTCATCGCCTCACCGATTCGATTCGCGACCGTCTTGCCGAGTTCAACGCCCCATTGATCGAAGGAGTTGATATTCCATATGACGCCTTGGACAAATACTTTGTGTTCGTATAGCGCAATCAAGGCGCCCAGCGAGGCGGGATCAAGTTGATCGAGCAGGATTGTATTTGAGGGACGATTACCCTCGAAACGGCGATGCATGGCGAGTTGATCGGCGGAAATTGCAGCGCCTTTTGGCAGAGCAACTTCGCTCCTTGCCTCATCGGCCGTCTTGCCAATCATCAGCGCGCGGCTCTGCGCGAGACAATTCGCCACCAGCAACTCGTGATGTGCGGGCAGATTGTGTGTGGCTTTCACAGGCAAGATGAAATCGATTGGCATCCATTGCGTGCCTTGATGCAGCAATTGAAAAAAGGCATGCTGGCCGTTGGTGCCCGGCTCACCCCAGATGATCGGTGCGGTCGCGTGTTCCACCGGTGCTCCATCGACGGTAATAGACTTGCCATTGCTTTCCATATCGAGTTGCTGCAAATACGCAGGCAGGCGTTGCAGGTGTTCGCTGTAGGGCAGCACGGCGAGGCTGCCGGCTTCGAAAAAATTTCGGTACCAGATGCCAATCATGGCGAGCAGCACCGGCATGTTTTTTTCCAGCGGTGCCACGCGAAAGTGGGTATCCATCGCATGCGCGCCTGAGAGTAGTTTCTCGAAGTTCTTCGGCCCGACCGCAATCATGATCGGCAAACCGATCGACGACCACAGCGAGTAGCGGCCACCTACCCAATCCCAGAATCCGAACATGTTGGCGGGATCGATGCCGAACGCGCGCACGGCCTCGGTGTTGGTCGAGACAGCGACGAAGTGCTTCGCAATATCGTTCTCGCGCGCACCTGCGGCGAGAAACCATGCGCGCGCCGAACGGGCGTTGGTGAGCGTCTCGATGGTGGTAAACGTCTTGGAGGCAATGATGAAAAGCGTACGCTCGTGATCAACCGTCGCGAGCGCATCTGCCAACGCGTCGCCGTCAATATTGGCGACAAAATGAGTCTTGATGCGCGGGTGCGCGAAGGCCTTTAATGCCTCGCATACCATGCGCGGCCCGAGATCGGACCCGCCGATGCCGATGTTGACGACATCGGTGATCGATGTGCCCGTGTAGCCGCGCCAGTCCTCGTTCCGCACGCGTTCGGCGAATGACAATCCGCGCTGGCGAACGGCACGAATCGGTTCGAGAATGTCGGTACCATCGACGTCAAGCTGCGAGCTGGAAAGATCGCGCAGTGCCGTATGCAAGACGCTGCGATTCTCGGTGATATTGATGCGCTCGCCCGTAAACATGGCGTCGCGTCGCGCTTCGACACCGCCCGCCCGCGCGAGCTCGAACAACTTTTCACGCGCATAATCGTCAAGCCGATTTTTCGAGTAATCGAGGAACAAGCCAGCAGCCTCAACTGAATACTTTTCGGCGCGATTCGCATCGCCCGCGAAATTCTGTACGATGGTTTTATCTTTGACGGTCGCGAAGTGGGCCGCCAACGCAGACCATTTCAGATCCGAATCCGGTTGGTGAATTGTCATGTCAATTTTCTTCCATTCTTCTGTCCGCAATAGCTTCCTTCGCGCGTTTTAACCGCTTCGCGAGCGCGGGGCCGCGCGCCACCGCCACGCCGACCGACAGCGCATCAATCATTACCAGATGCACCATACGCGAAGTCATGGGTGCATACACATCCAGATCCTCGGGCACATCGGCAAACAGCGCGACCTGGGCCAGTCGCGCGAGCGGCGAACCGCTGGCGGTAATGGCGATCACCGCGGCACCGGCATCGCGCGCGATTTCCACACTGCGGATCAATTCCCGTGTGCGGCCCGACCCGGAAATTGCGACCACCACATCGCCCTTGCCAAGCAGCGAGGCCGACATGGCGTGTACATGCGGATCGGAATATGCAACCGCCGGTGCGCCAAGCCGAAAAAACTTGTGCTGCGCATCCATTGCGACAATACCCGAATTGCCGAGGCCATAGAATTCGATGCGTTTCGCGGACGCGAGCAATCGCGTGGCGCGCTCCATCGCTGCGGGATCGAGATGATTGCGAACCGTCACCAATGCGGCAATGCCGCGATCGAATACTTTCGCACCGACATCGGCCATCGAATCCTGCATGCCCACATCGTGGTGCACGAACGGCACGCCATTGGCGAGGCTTTGTGCAAGGCGCAATTTGAAATCGCGGTAACCACTGAAGCCCGCCGCCACGCAAAAACGCGCAATAGTGGGCTGACTTACACCGGTGCGGGCGGCGATTTCCGGGAAGGAAAGGCCGATGACGAGATTGGGATGGCGCAGGATAAACCGACCGACCAATTGTTCGGATGGACGCATGCCGTCCAGCAGCGCTTCGATCCGATCGAGCAGGCCGCCAGGCTGCGCGCCGACGCCAGCAGTCGGCAATTTGGTGCGGAGCGGATACGATTTCGCAGGCATTGTGCTAGGCCCGACGGGTTGCACCCGAAAAAACTACAATTGATGTGATTCGCATCCGGTATTCTCTGATTGGCTCGTGTAGTTTGTCAACGCGTTCATTGTTTTAATTCATTAGTCTTTATAGAACGCCTGTCACTTTTGCTATGAATTTTAGCGCCACCGCACGCGAGAGACGCAACGCGTCCATTGACGGTTTTGTGTAGATTTTCTACAATACGCATTGGTTTTTCTGTGCAACACCCCAAAAGGAGCCGCCATGGCGCTTCATCCCTCGGTCGCAGCGATCACCGACAAAATCATCCTGCGCAGCTCGGTAACACGCGCCGCCTATCTCGCGCGCGTGGATAATGCGCGCACCGTCGGCACTTCGCGCGGGCGGATTTCCTGCACCAACCTGGCCCACGCGTTTGCCGCGGAAGCACCGCCGGATAAATTGGTGCTTCGCGAAATTCGCGCGCCAAATATCGGCATCGTCTCGGCCTACAACGACATGCTGTCTGCGCATCAACCCCTCGCGCGCTTTCCGGAAATCATCAAACGTGCGGCACGGGAAGCGGGTGCGACCGCGCAATTCGCGGGCGGCGTGCCCGCGATGTGCGATGGCGTGACGCAGGGGCAGCCGGGGATGGAGTTGTCGCTGTTCTCGCGCGACGTGATCGCCATGTCCACCGCGATTGCGTTGTCGCATGGCATGTTCGATGCGGTATTGTGCTTGGGCGTTTGCGACAAGATCGTTCCGGGGCTCTTGATTGGCGCGTTGCAATTCGGGCATCTTCCAACGATATTCGTACCTGCCGGGCCGATGACGAGCGGGCTTTCAAACGATGAGAAAGCAAGTATTCGCCAGCTTTTTGCGGAGGGAAAAATCGACCGCGCCGCGTTGCTGGAAGCCGAGAGTCGCGCCTATCACGGCCCAGGCACCTGCACTTTTTACGGCACCGCCAACAGCAATCAATTGTTGATGGAAGTGATGGGCTTGCATTTGCCGGGCGCCGCATTCATCACGCCGAATACGCCCTTGCGCGAGGCGCTCACAGCGGCAGCAGCGCGGCGCGCGGCAGCGATCACGCATTTGGGCACCTCATATATTCCGCTCGCCAAAGTGGTCGATGAGCGAGCAATCGTGAACGCGATCGTTGGCTTGCTCGCGACGGGCGGCTCGACTAATCACACCATTCACCTGGTGGCGATTGCGCGCGCGGCCGGTATCAACATCAACTGGGACGATTTCGACCAATTATCTGTTGTGGTTCCATTGCTCGCGCGCATTTATCCCAATGGCAGCGCGGACGTAAATCACTTTCATGCGGCGGGTGGATGCGGATTCGTGATTTGCGAACTGCTTTCGGCGGGACTGCTGCATGACGATGTATTGACTGTCGCGGGTGAATCGCTGAAGCGCTACACCGACGAGCCGCACCTCAGTGGCGATGCGGTTGTCTGGCAACCTGCGCCTTTGAGGAGCGGTGATGATGGTGTATTGCGACCTGCAGCAGCGCCATTCAGCGCCGACGGCGGCCTGCGCGTGCTGCGCGGAAATTTGGGGCGCTCAGTCATCAAGGTTTCAGCCGTGAAAGCACAGCATCGCGTGGTGGAGGCACCGG
>JANOKK010000905.1:0-4955 GCA_031419255.1 Betaproteobacteria bacterium | reverse complement strand
GCAACGTGAAACCGTGACGCATTAGGAAGCCATCACCGGCGTCGGCGACTGTCGTGGGGTCGTTGTTGGTGGGGCTCTTGCCATTCACTTGGCCGAGGATGGCGATGCCGCCGCGATTATTGACGTCGTACAGCAGTGTTGAGGGCTTGCCGTGTGTCGGCCGCAGCATCACGAATTCGCTGCTAAATTTGACTCGACCTTTTGAATCACGCGGGGCGTATTTCAAATCAACTATGCTGGCGTTGGCGGCAAGTTTGGGGTCGAGCGCGAAAGTCGCGACTCCGCGGATTTTCTCGTAAGCGCCGACATCGCCAAATGCCTTGCCCTCAGCAAACGGTACACGCTCCCGGATTTCGACTTTCTCTACAGCGGCGTTGCTGGCCAGAGATAGCAGGAGGCAGGAGGCGGTTGCAGCGAGGTGGAGTTTTTTCATGGTGCTCATGTTGTGAAGTTGGGGGATTCTTTAGCGGGGTGTTGACGGGTTGTGTCGCAGTAAAAACCGTTGGCCAAAGAAACATGGCTGATTTCATTGAAGAGTTTCTTACCAAAAATGCTTAATTCGACAGAACCCGTGAACGTCCGTTATCGGCAAAATTGAGAGGTATTCACGACTGACCGCACCTGGCCGAAAGCAGCCATCCAACACTCAACCCGCTTTTGCCTCCAACGCATCCACCACCCACCCCGCCGCATTGAACCCCACCTGCTCAAATATCTCCACAAAACACGTCGGCGACGTCACATTCACTTCGGTCAAAAAATCGCCGATGATATCGAGCCCGACAATGGTGAGCCCATCGGCTTTCAACTGCGGCCCCAGTGCTTCGGCGATTTCGCGGTCGCGTGGCGAAATGGGTTGCGCCACACCGCGCCCGCCGGCCGCGAGATTGCCGCGCGTCTCGCCGGCTTTCGGGATACGCGCGAGGCAGAATGGCACGACCTTGCCGTCGATCACCAGCACGCGTTTGTCGCCCTTCACAATTTCCGGAATGAAGCGTTGCGCCATGATGGTCTCGGCACCTTCAATCGTTTGCACTTCAATGATCGCATTGCGGTTTGGATCGTCCGCACGCACGCGAAAGATCGAGGTGCCGCCCATGCCGTCAAGTTTTTTGACGATCACATCATTGTGCTCATCGATGAAGGCGTGAATGCGCGCCATGCTTTGCGTGACGAGCGTGGGTGGCGTGAATTGGGGGAACTTTGCGGTGGACAATTTCTCGTTGTAGTCGCGCAATGAACGCGCCCGATTGACGACGCGCGCACCTTGTTTTTCGGCGAGCTCCAGCAGCAAGGTGGAATACAAATATTCCTGATTGAACGGCGGGTCTTTGCGCATCAACACCGCAGCGAAATCGGCGAGTTTTGTCTCAGCCGATTGCGTGACCGTATACCATTTGTCGTTGTCCGCGCCCACGGTGAGTTTGCTTGCCAGCGCCGTCACGTCACCGCGCAACATGGCCATGTGTTTTGTTTCAAATGCGAAAATTTCATGCCCGCGTTTCGCTGCTTCGCGCATCATGAAAACGGAAGAATCCTTATAGGCTTTGAGCTTCTCTAGAGGATCGACGATGAACGCGATTTTCATCGATCAATCCGCGGCAACAGTGACCGCTGCAGCCATCGGCTTGATCATTGTCGGCGCAGAAGTTGGCACCGGCAATGCTTCCACATCCACCGTCTCCGACAACGCCTGCAACTCTTTCGCCGCCGCCAGCATCGCGAGCCTGGCAACCACGCCGTAGGTGTAGAAGCGATTGGGCGGCGCATCGGGCATGCCGCTGCAATCGGGCGTGTGGCAGTCGGTTTCAAAGGCGAGCGGCACAAAGCTCATGCCGCGAGAGTTCAGATTTTCGTCCACACCGCGATCGGTGTTGACGCGATAAAAACCGCCGACCACGAACTGATCCATCATGTACACCACCGGCTCGGCCACGGCACCGTTGACGCTCTCGAACGTGTGCACGCCTTCCTGCACAATCACCTCGGAGACTTCCAGACCTTCTTTCACCACCGCCATTTTGTTGCGTTCTTTGCGGTTGAGTCCGCGCACATCTTCCGGCGAACGGGCCGTCAAAATACCCATGCCGTAGGTGCCAGCGTCGGCCTTCACAATGACGAACGGTTTTTCCTTGATGCCGTATTCGTTGTACTTGGCCTGCGTTTCCGCCAGCACCGCTTCAACATTCGCGGCGAGACATTCCTCGCCTTCGCTGGCGCTGAAATTCACTTTGCCGCACTGGCTGAAAAAGGGATTGATGAACCACGGATCGATGCCGATGATTTTCGCGAAATCTTCGGCGACGCGGTCGTAGGCGTGGAAGTGCAGTGTTTTCCGGCGCGTGGTCCAGCCGGCGTAGAGCGGCGGCACCACCGGCTGTTGCAGGTTTTTCAGCAGCGCAGGCACGCCGGCCGAAAGATCGTTGTTCAAAATAATCGCGCACGGGTCGAAGCCATCGAGCATCAGCCGATTGCCGATGCGTTTGATCGGCTCGAGGATGAGTTTTTCGCCATTCGGCAGATCGAGCGTGGTCGGCGCGGTGATCTCCGGCAGCAACGAGCCGATGCGTACATCCATGCCCGCACGTGTGAGGATTTTCTGGATTGCAGCGACATTGGTGAGATAAAACAAATTGCGTGTGTGATTTTCCGGGATCAGCAAGAAGCGCTGCGTATCCGGGCAGATTTTTTGCACCGCCACCATCGCCGCCTGCACGCAAAGCGGCAGGAATTCGGGATTCAGATTGTTGAATCCGCCGGGGAAAAGATTGGTATCGACCGGGGCCAATTTGAAGCCGGAATTCCTCAGGTCAACCGAGGTATAAAACGGCAGCGTATTCTCGATCCATTGCGCGCGGAACCAGTGCTCAATGGCCGGCATGCTGTCGAGAATTTTCTTTTCCAGATCCAGCAGCGGACCGGTGAGCGAGGTAGTGAGGTGGGGGACCATGGGATTCCAATTTGGGAGTATCGACAGGCTACGTTGTGGCAACCATTGGTCGTTTCAAGGCCGATAAGTTTACTCCCAATCAATGCAACGTCATGTGACCGGTTTTCACCTCACCGGTGATAAACTTTCGCCTGTGCATCAAGGCAATTTGCCCCACTGTGACGGCAATCCCACATCGGTAATTTGGCCGGCCACTCCGCTCCTCCTTTCGAACAAATGAATCCTTTGCACCGAGATCCTTCGCGCTGCTCAGGATAACAAACAAAAAAACGCATGCACATCCATATCCTCGGCATCTGCGGCACCTTCATGGGCGGCGTCGCCGTCCTCGCGCGCGGCGCAGGTCACACGGTCACGGGCTGCGACATCAACGTCTATCCGCCGATGTCCACACAATTGGAGGCCGCCGGTGTCGACCTGCACACAGGCTTCGATGCGGCACAACTCGATGCATTCAAGGCCGACCTTTACGTCGTCGGCAACGTGATGACGCGCGGCATGCCGGTGATCGAGGAAATGTTGAATCGCGGTCTGCCTTACATTTCCGGCCCGCAATGGCTCGGTGAAAATTTGTTGGTGGGAAAATGGGTGCTCGCCGTTGCGGGCACCCACGGCAAAACCAGTACCAGCGCGATGCTGGCGTGGATACTCGATTACGCGGGCGTGGCACCCGGATTCTTGATCGGCGGCGTGCCAACCAACTTCGGCATTTCCGCGCGCGCGCCGGTCGGTGATTCGCCGTTCTTCGTGATTGAAGCCGACGAATACGACACCGCGTTTTTCGATAAGCGCAGCAAGTTTGTGCACTACCGTCCGCGCACCGTGATCCTCAACAATCTCGAATATGATCACGCTGATATTTTCGCCAATGTCGAGGCGATCGAAACGCAGTTTCATCATCTGGTGCGCACGATACCCGCGAATGGTCTCATCGTCTGCAACGGCCGCGATGCGCACCTGAAAAATACCTTGGCAAAAGGTTGCTGGACTCCCGTCGAATCATTTGGCCCCGGCATGATGTGGGATTTCCGGCGCGGTGAACGCGATGCGCAATTTCACGTCCTGTGCAACGGTGATGATCGCGGCATGGTCGATTGGGATCAGATGGGCACGCACAGCACACTCAACGCGTTGGCGGCAGTGGCAGAGGCACGGCACGCGGGCGTGCCCACGAAGCTCGCGATCGAGGCGCTGAATACGTTCGCCGGTGTCGCGCGGCGGATGGAAAACAAAGGCGAGATCGGCGGCGTCACGGTATACGACGATTTCGCACATCACCCAACTGCCATTCAAACCACGGTCACCGGATTGCGCAAGCGCATCGGCGACCATGCGCGCATCATTGCCGTGCTGGAGCCGCGCACCAACACCATGAAGCTGGGCGCGATGAGTGCGGCACTTCCCGCAGCACTCAGCAATGCAGACGTGGTGTTTGTTTATGCCAATAATTTGGGATGGGATGTGGCAAAGGCGTTTGAACCCATCGGCACCAAGACAGGCATTTTTGATGACCTCGATGCGCTGGTGAATGCGACCGTGGTCATGTCAAAACCGGGCGATCACATTCTCGCGATGAGCAATGGCGGCTTTGGTGGCGTGCATGGGAGGATTTTGGCGAAGCTGGCGGCGCGGCAAATGCAGAGTGCCAGTTCAGTAGTGTAAGTTTACGTATAACGCCATTTGCTGCGGAGTTCCGAGGCAAAACGTCTGGAGAGGCGCGCCGGTGCTGTGTTTATGTAATTGCCGAAATCGCTAAATTATTGTCATCCTGAGCGCAGCGAAGGATCGCGATTTTGCCCCGAGATCCTTCGCTGCGCTCAGAGCCTGCCCCGGACTTGATCCGGGGATGACGCGCCGTTTGAAGTCCGGATGGCTTGACCGAGGCGCCGCAGTCCGGCGAAAAAAATCCCGCCCAAGCGGGCTGTTTTTGGGGACACAACCAAAAACACCAAAAGGAAGATAGTCATACCTAAAGGGGCTCTTCGCCGCGGCCCCCGGCGGGCCG
>JANOKK010000904.1:0-1149 GCA_031419255.1 Betaproteobacteria bacterium | reverse complement strand
GCGCACACCAGTTGGTTTTTTGAAACCTTTCTGCTCGAGAGGTTTTCGCCAAATTTCCAACCGTTCGACCCGGCATTTCGTGTCCTGTTCAATTCCTATTACAACGGTGTCGGTGAGAAACATCCCCGTGCCGAACGCGGCCTGATATCGCGCCCGGATCGATCCACCGTACTCGATTACCGGCACCATGTGACCAAACGCATCGCGGCACTGTTGCCGCGCATGAGCAACGACCTCGCATTTCGTGATTTGATGTGGCTTGGTTGCAATCACGAAGAACAGCATCAGGAATTGATCCTTACCGATCTCAAACATTTGCTGGCCAGGAATCCACAAAAGCCAGCCTATGAGAAACGCTGGCCGCTCACCATGATCGAAGCCCGCACGCAACGCTGGATTCGCCATGATGGCGGACTGGTCGAAACCGGCGACACCGGCGACGCCGGCGGCGGATTTGCGTTCGACAACGAAGGCCCGCGTCACCGGGTTTTTCTGAATGCGTTTGAACTCGCGTCGCACCCGGTCACGCATGGCGATTTCGTCGCGTTTGTTGCCGACGAGGGATATCAGCGCGCCGATTTGTGGTTATCGATGGGCTGGGATTGGGTGCAAGCCCACCACATCGAGGCACCACTCTACTGGCAGCGCGATCAGAACTCCTGGAGTACGTTTACGTTGCGCGGCATGATGGAAATCGATCCGAACACGCCCGCCTGCCATCTCAATTATTTTGAAGCCGATGCCTATGCGCGCTGGGCCGGCGCGCGTTTGCCGCGCGAAGCCGAATGGGAGTTGGTCGCGTCGACGTTGCCCATCGTCGGCAATTTCCTCGAAGACCATGCGCTGCATCCGCTTGCCTTGCGCGAGGAAACCGCGATCAACGCACCCGCGCAAATGTTCGGCGATGTCTGGGAATGGACGCAAAGCGCCTACCTCCCCTACCCCGGTTACGCCGCTGCCAAAGGTGCGGTCGGCGAATACAACGGCAAGTTCATGTGCAATCAATTTGTGTTGCGCGGCGGCTCATGCGTGACACCGCGAGACCACATCCGCGCGACGTACCGGAATTTCTTTGCTCCGGACGCGCGTTGGCAGTTTTCGGGCTTGCGGCTGGCGCGGGATTTGGTTTGATTGAACAACTCGATGCCG
>JANOKK010000903.1:0-1460 GCA_031419255.1 Betaproteobacteria bacterium | reverse complement strand
CAGCTTCTTGACCGCACGCGCCACTACCGGCCCCAGCGTCGAATGCTCGGCACCGTAGGCGATGATATCGGCGAAATCAAAGGTGAGCACCGGCATGTCCAAATTCACATTGGCCACGATGCTGCCACGGGGCACGGTCGGGTTGCGGGCAAAATAATCGGCGCCGAGCAGGCCTTTTTCCTCACCCGTGAGGGCAATGAACAATATCGAGCGCTTGGGTTTTTTCGGCATCTGCGCAAGCAGCCGCGCCGATTCGATCAGCACCGCGACGCCGGAGGCGTTGTCCATCGCGCCGTTGTAGATGTTGTCGCCGGACTTGCCTTTGGCGATGCCAAGGTGATCCAGGTGCGCGGTGAACACGACATATTCATTCTTCAGCACCGGATCGCTGCCTTCAACCATGCCGACGACATTGGCACTCGACAAGTCCGCGCGCTGGCTTTTCTTGGCCATGTGCACATTCACGCCGAATTCCAGCCGCGCCGGTGGTTGCTTGGTGTCGGCTGCCGCCACCAGATCTTCAAGTTTGGCGCCGGCATGGGCCAGCAATTTTTGCGACGCCGGCATGCTCAGACCGGCACGCTGTTGCAGGGTCGGGGTATCGCGCGCCGGGCTACCATCCGCCTCCAGCCAAATCATTGAGGAGATGGTGCTGTACTGTCGCACCAGCGCAAAGGCGAAGGTCTTTTCGCTTTTGGGTGTCTGCAGCGAAATGAGGCCTACTGCGCCCCGTTCGGCGGCCGCGCGCCGCTTGATTTCACCGCCGGCAAAGTGGGCCCCCTCATCGTTGGGCATACCCTGCGGATAGCCGGTCAGCAACACCACGATCTTGCCCTTCACATCCAGACCCGCGTAATCGTCCACGCCGAAGCGCGGCGCGACGATGCCGTAACCCGCATAGACCAGCGGTGCCGTGATTTCGCCGGCATCTTCCTTGTAGCTGCTGTTTACCGTGAAGTCATCGAGGTATTGAAGTTTTTCGGTTGCCGCATTGCCGCGAATCTCGAATACCGGTGGATCCGCCGCGAGAATTGTCGATCGCAACGGCACTGCCTGGTAGTAGGTGGCGTTGTCGCCCTTGGGCGCCACGCCGTTCTGGCTGAACTGCCCGGCGACATAGCGCGCCGCGATGTCGTAGCCGCGGCTGCCGGTCTCGCGCCCTTCCAGCAGGTCGTCGGCGAGGAAGGTGATGTGCGCCTGGATCAACGATTTATCGGGGCGAACATCTTTGGCGGCAGCAGTGGAAACGTGGAATAGGGGAACGAAAATGGAAATGTAAATGTAAATGACCGCAAGCGTGGCGGGCAATCGTGTGGGTCTTGGCACAAAGGCGCTCCGTCGATGGATTACGGGTATGTTAGCGCAGCTAATGGAAGACCAATGTATGCAAACGTAACCGCTGGCTGGCGCTGCGTTGGACAAACCGGCGCGTAGCTCGCCAAACCGTGGCGAGTCAAACC
>JANOKK010000902.1:0-3426 GCA_031419255.1 Betaproteobacteria bacterium | reverse complement strand
CGTTTGGTAAGGACACTAAGGGTAAACAGCGGCTGGTCATTACCGATTTCGATGGCGTGGCGCACGAATACCTGATCCCGAAGGACAAGCACGTCACTGCCCATGACGGTCAGGTCGTAAACAAAGGTGAGTCAATTGTCGACGGCCCGGCTGATCCACACGACATTCTGCGTCTGCAGGGAATGGAAGCGCTCGCCCGCTATATTACCGACGAAGTTCAGGACGTGTACCGACTGCAGGGCGTGAAGATCAACGACAAACATATCGAAGTGATTGTTCGTCAGATGCTGCGCCGCGTATCGATTGTCGATAACGGCGATACACGCTTTATCCCGGGCGAGCAAGTTGAACGTGCCGATGTGCTGGGTGAAAATGACCGGGTGCTGAAAGAAGGCAAGAAGCCGGCCGTCTATCACTACATGTTGCTGGGCATCACCAAGGCATCCTTGTCGACGGATTCGTTCATTTCTGCGGCATCTTTCCAGGAAACGACGCGCGTTCTCACCGAGGCAGCGATCATGGGCAAACGCGACGATCTGCGCGGCCTGAAGGAAAACGTCATCGTTGGTCGACTGATTCCTGCCGGAACCGGGCTTGCATACCACCGCGCCCGCAAGAAAACATCGCCGCGCCAGCAGCAATCGAGTGGAATCAGCTTCGGGTTTGAAGAGGCTGAGACCGCAACCGAGACCGAGCAGGTCGCCTAACTGCTTGTACTGGTTAGGAAAGAATCCCCTCCACCGGTTGACAGTGGAGGGGAAAATTTCTTATAATCGCAGGCTGTCCACAATTTCCTGACAATCTTTTTCGTTTCGAAATTGTCCAGACATGAATTACCCGATTTATTGCAATAGATACAACCTGTAAATGAACCCGAAGCCGCAGCCGCAAGCAGTTTCGAGCAGGAAACATTCCAGCCATTGAGTAACCGAACGGACTTCACGGGATATTAGCGATGCCAACCATTAATCAACTTCTGCGCAAACCGCGCGCAAAGGTCAAGACCAAGAGCAAAGTGCCGGCAATGCAGAATTGCCCGCAAAAGCGCGGCGTCTGTACGCGCGTGTACACCACGACTCCTAAAAAGCCGAATTCGGCCTTGCGGAAGGTGTGCAAAGTCCGACTTACCAATGGCTTCGAGGTCATCTCGTATATCGGTGGCGAAGGTCACAATCTGCAGGAGCACTCGGTGGTGCTGATCCGCGGTGGTCGCGTCAAGGACTTGCCTGGCGTGCGTTACCACACCGTGCGCGGCTCGCTGGATACGGCCGGTGTTAAAGACCGGAAGCAGTCGCGCTCCAAGTACGGCGCGAAAATGCCAAAAGCGGGCGCCGCGAAGTAATTTTTATTCGGCCTGCGCCAACATATTCTGAATTGATAGGAAAACAATCATGCCTCGTCGTCGCGAAGTCCCCAAACGCGAAATCCTGCCGGATCCGAAATTCAAAAGCACGGAGATCGCCAAATTCGTCAACGTATTGATGAAAGCCGGCAAGAAGTCCGTCGCCGAGCAAATCATCTATCGTGCGCTTGACCAGATCGCGAAGAAATCCGGCAAAGACGCCGTCGAGATCTTCAATGCGGCCATCAGCGCCGTAAGGCCGATGGTGGAAGTAAAGTCGCGTCGCGTCGGTGGTGCCAACTATCAGGTGCCGGTTGAAGTGCGTCCCGTGCGTCGCACCGCGCTTTCCATGCGCTGGATTCGTGAAGCCGCCCGCAAGCGCGGTGAAAAATCCATGGGTGCCCGTCTTGCCGGTGAATTGATGGATGCCGCAGAAGGCCGTGGTTCCGCGATCAAAAAGCGCGAAGAAGTTCATCGCATGGCTGAGGCGAACAAAGCATTCGCCCACTATCGTTTCTAGTTTTTCGAATTTTGCTCCGCCAGGCCCAAGAGGTTCGCGGGGCCTGACTGAAGGGTACTATCGTGGCTCGCAAGACCCCCATCGAACGCTACCGAAATATCGGTATTTCTGCGCACATTGACGCGGGAAAAACGACGACCACCGAACGCATTTTGTTCTATACCGGCGTCAACCACAAAATTGGCGAAGTGCATGATGGCGCGGCCACCATGGACTGGATGGAGCAGGAACAAGAGCGCGGCATCACGATTACTTCCGCCGCCACCACTTGTTTCTGGAAGGGCATGGCCGGTAATTATCAAGAGCACCGTATCAATATCATTGATACCCCGGGCCACGTCGATTTCACGATCGAAGTTGAGCGTTCCATGCGTGTGCTTGATGGCGCTTGCATGGTGTATTGCGCCGTGGGCGGTGTACAGCCACAGTCGGAAACCGTTTGGCGTCAGGCCAACAAGTACAAGGTCCCGCGCTTGGCGTTCGTGAACAAGATGGATCGTACGGGTGCTAACTTTTTCAAAGTGCACGATCAGATGCGCGCGCGCCTGAAGGCGAATCCGATTCCATTGCAAGTGCCAATCGGTGCTGAAGAAAATTTCAAGGGCTTGGTCGATTTGATCAAGATGAAGGCGATCGTCTGGAGCGAGGAAGACAAGGGCGTTACGTTTACCTACGGCCCGATTCCCGCTGAGATGGAAGCGGTTTGCGCGGAATGGCATAACAAGATGGTTGAAACGGCCGCCGAAGCAAACGAAGAATTGATGAACAAATATCTTGAGGGCGGCGTGCTGTCCGAAGATGAAATCAAAGCCGGTATTCGCGAGCGCACGATCAAGTGCGAAATCGTGCCGATGCTGTGCGGCTCCGCGTTCAAAAATAAAGGTGTCCAGGCAATGTTGGATGCGGTGATCGATTTCATGCCCGCGCCGACGGATATTCCGCCGGTGAAATGCGTGGACGAAAATGATCAGCCGACCACGCGTCGTGCCGATGACTCCGAGAAATTTTCGGCGCTGGCTTTCAAATTGATGACGGATCCGTTCGTTGGTCAGTTGACTTTTGTGCGCGTTTATTCGGGCATTTTGGCCAAAGGCGACACGGTATTCAATCCGATCCGTAGCAAGAAAGATCGTATCGGTCGTATCGTGCAGATGCACGCCAATAATCGCGTCGAAATTGATGAGATTCGTGCGGGCGATATTGCCGCCTGTATCGGCATGAAGGATGTAACTACAGGTGAAACCCTGTGCGATCCGGATGCCATCGTCACGCTAGAGCGGATGGTGTTTCCGGAGCCGGTGATTTCACAAGCAGTCGAGCCGAAAACCAAGGTTGACCAGGAAAAAATGGGTATGGCCTTGAGCCGTCTGGCGCAGGAAGATCCGTCTTTCCGAGTGCGTACCGACGAAGAATCTGGCCAGACGATTATTTCCGGCATGGGTGAGTTGCATCTGGAAATTATTGTGGATCGGATGCGGCGTGAATTTGGTGTGGAAGCCACTGTCGGCAAACCGCAGGTTGCGTATCGCGAAACCATTCGCGGTACAGTCGAAAATGCCGAAGG
>JANOKK010000901.1:0-1933 GCA_031419255.1 Betaproteobacteria bacterium | reverse complement strand
CAAAACTGTCATGGATTGCCATGCCGCGTCCCACCCCGTTAGGCGCAGCTTTACCCCATGCGGATTTTTCTGCGAGCAGATCCAGCACTTTCAAAAATCGCGGATGCTTGGCTAAATATTCACGCCGAAACGCGATCGGGTCTTTGCCTGCCGCTTTGGCGAGATCGTCCATCATGGTTTCCATCACGAACGCGGTATGCGAGTGCCCGACCGAGCGCCAGAACAGCACCGGCACGCCGCTCTTCGGGCTGTGTGAGGCCACCTGCATGTTGGGGATATCGTAGGGCGTATCGGCGATGCCTTCGACGCTGGTCGCGTCCACACCACCCTTGGTCATCATCGGCTCGAACATCGTACCAGCGGTAATCGATTGACCGACGACGACGTGATCCCACGCGGCAATTTTTCCGCTCGCATCCAGCCCCGCCGTGACCTTATGTACGTATTGCGGGCGGTAGGAGCCGCCTTTCATATCGCTTTCGCGCGTCCACACGGTCTTCACCGGGACTTTCACTTCCTTCGCGATTTCGATCGCTTCGACCACATAATCCGATCCCATATTGGTTCGGCGGCCAAATCCGCCGCCGGCGATCATGGTATTGAGTTTGACTTGCTCGGGCTTCAATCCCGCCACTTTGGCGGCGGCGGCTTGATCGAGCGTCTGCTGTTGCGAGCCGACCCAGATTTCGCAGCGATCCGCTTTCAAATCGACGGTGCAATTGAGTGGCTCCATGCTGGCGTGCGCGAGGTACGGCACATCGTATTCAGCAATGACCGTTTTGGCGGCGGACTTAAGCGATTCCACGTTGCCTGCTTTTGCGGTTGGGCCGGCGGTTACAGCAAGTTCGCGGTAGGATTTTTTTAATTCCTCCGTGCTGACCTTTGCACCATCTTCCATCTTCCATTCGACCAGAAGCGCATCGCAACCTTTCTTGGCGGCCCAGAAATTCTTCGCCACCACCGCAACACCGTTCGACGTTTGCACCACATGCGTGACACCCGGAATGCCCTGGACTTTCGAGGCATCTATTTTGCCGACGCGCGCGCCGAAGATCGGCGGATGCTTGACCACGGCGGTGTGCAGGTTGGGCAACATTTTGGCGGTGACATCGATGCCAAATTTAGCCGCGCCATTGACCTTGGTCGCGGCATCGATACGACGCGTCGGCTTGCCGATAATCTTGAAATCTTTCGCGTCCTTCAGTGCGACTTTGTCTGGTGCCGGCAACGCGCCGGCGGCATCGGCCAACGCGCCGTAGTTTGCCTTCTGACCCGCCGGCCCCACCACCATGCCATTCGCGGCGCGGCATTTCGCGGCATCGACTTTCCATTGCGTGGCCGCGGCGGAAATCAGCATCGTGCGCGCCATCGCGCCGACGGTGCGCAACTGCAACCACGAATTCACCACCGACGATGAACCGCCGGTCATTTGCATACCAAATGCTATGTGTGCATAGACGGGCGCGGCGGGTGCCAGCTCGGCGCGCACTTTGGTCCAATCGCATTCAAGTTCCTCGGCGACCAACATCGGCAACGAGGTCATCACGCCCTGGCCGAATTCGAGGTGCTTGACCTGCACCGTGACGCTGCCATCCTTGGCAATTTTCAGAAACGCGTTGGGGACATTCAGGTTGGGCGCTTGCGGGGCCTGCGCTTGGGCGAGCCGGTTGCCACCGGGCAAATTGAAACCGATGGTGAGGCCGCCAGTTGCGGCGGCGGTGGCTTTGAGGAATTGGCGGCGTGTGGTGCGCGTGGTGCTGATGTTTTTGGCGAGTTGTTTCATCGTCGTCTCCTAGGCTTTCGCTTTTGCGGCGGGTTTGGCGGCCGCCGGTTTGGCACCGGGTTTCACGGCCGCGACACCACCACCGGCAGCAGTCTTGATCGCCGCACGAACGCGATTGTAGGTACCGCAGCGACAGATGTTGCCGTTCAT
>JANOKK010000900.1:0-3768 GCA_031419255.1 Betaproteobacteria bacterium | reverse complement strand
ATTGCCGATGATGGCATCCACGCGGGGCCAGCTCTCCATCGTGATGCGTTGCTCTTGGCGAACCAATGCACCGTCCTTCTCTTCGCGCACCGTCTTCGTTTCCAGCAATGCATCCCGACACTGAATCTGATCCAGCGTCTTCAGAATCGGCTCCTTGCTGGGCGCAAAACCGTGCTTCAGCATCCACTGAATATCGCCAATCCATACCGTGACTTTCGCGAGTTCGGCGGCATAGGGGCTTAACTCGATGCCATGCATCGCTTGCGGCCCGACTTCCGGGAAACCGCGCTCCAACCCGAGTTCTTCCGCCTCCAACCCGACGCGCAATTCAATATCTTTCAGCGACTGCAACGCGAGGTACAAGAAATTTCCGCTGCCACAGGCGGGGTCGAGGACTTTGAAATTTTTCAGTTTTTCTTTGAAAACGATGTAGCGCTTGGTTGCGTCTTTCAGCGCGTTGGTGGCTTTGGCCTTGTCGGTCAATTTCTTGCTGGTTTCCAATTCATGGAACGCCGCCATGTGCACAGCGATTTGGAGTTTTTCAACGCGCCATTCTTCCAGCAGCGGTTCGACTATCACCGGGTTGACGATGCGCATGATCGAGACGGGATCGGTGTAATGCGCGCCCAACTGGCTGCGTTTGTTGGGATCAAGGCCGCGCTCGAACAGGGTGCCGAAAATGGACGGTTCGATCGCGCTCCAATCGAGCAGCGAGACGTTCAGGAGTGTGGCGAGATCATCGGCCGTGATCGGCAGCGTGAGATCGTCGTCAAACAATCCGCCGTTGAACCACTGAATCACGTGCTCGCCGAATTCACCGTGGCGATCGGACATGGCGTGAAACAGGTTCTTCAATTGCCGCTCGAAACGCGGCAAATCTTTTTTGCCATTTTTCAGGATGGTGGAGAAAAGCTGATTCGGCAGCAGCGGTTCGCTGGCGGGGCCTTTGGCATCTTCGGCGAACAGGCAAAAGATGATCTTGTTCAGGAAATGCGCGACCTGCTGCGGATCGTGCCCGCGTTGTTGCATCTGCCAGGCCAGATCGCCGATCAGTTTCGCCGCCTGCAAGGTGATGGCGGTGCGGGTGCGCTGTGGTTTGAAGGCGTCCGGCTTTTCAAACAACGCGCGCAGCTTTTGCAGGTTTTCCGCACTGCCGATCTCATCGAGCGCGATGGTGTGCGTCTCGGAAGGCGTGCCGGTGAAATGCGTGTGAATCTCGATTTTCAGCCGGTCACTCACCACCAGCAGTGGCGGGTTATCCAGCGCCAGCGCGTAAGTCATCAATTGCTTCAGCGCCGCGTCCAGATTGGCGTCCGGCGCCTTGTATTCCCACGCGAAGTTGTGGCGCTTCCAGACATCCGCCCAGCCGCGCCCGGCACCGGTGCGCTTGGCACCGCGCTCAAAACAATAATTGTCGGGGTCGTTCGGTTTATCGACACCGAGCAATTCGCACAGATCGAGAAAATGCGCCTGCGCCCCGGCGCGCTCGGAGAGCTTGTTGTCCTTCCACTTGCTGATGAAGTCGGCGGGCGTCATGTTGTAGGGGGATCATACGATAGCCGCCGTGAATGCCGCCGGGAAGTGAAACACCAGCACTGGCGGGCGTCTTCGGGCATTATCTGGCTGTAAGGCGCGCCAGTGCTGGGGTTTGATGTTGTGGGCGCGTCTACATATCTCGTCAGGCCGACGAACGTGGCAGTCGTAATCGCGCTGGTTGGCGCGTCGGCTACGATTTCGCGCTCAACGCGCGCGAAGGCGGAAGCGGGCGATTTCCAGGTCGCCGCGCCGCAATTTTCTGCATGGCTCTCGGTGGCGGCGCAAACCCCACTGGCGCGCGACTGCCTTCACGCACTTTCCCGCCATCAAGCTTGAATCGCGATACCAGTATCGTCAATTCTTCGGCTTGCTCGCGCATCGATTCTGCGGCCGCGGCCGCTTGTTCGACCAGTGCCGCGTTCTGCTGCGTGACGCCTTCCATTTGCATGACCGCGCGATTGACCTGCTCGATTCCGCTTGCCTGTTCGACGCTGGCGGTGGAGATTTCGATCATGATCGCGGCGGCCTCTTCGATGGCGACGATGATTTCCTGCATCGCGGTACCGGCTTCGCCGACGAGTGTGGCGCCGCCATCGACTTGCTCGATCGCGTCGTCGATCAGCGCCTTGACTTCCTTGGCCGAGGCGGCGCTGCGCTGCGCGAGTGCCCGCACTTCGGCCGCGACCACGGCGAAGCCGCGGCCCTGTTCACCGGCGCGCGCCGCTTCAACGGCGGCGTTGAGCGCCAGAATATTGGTCTGGAACGCGATGCTGTCGATGGTCGTCACGATGGCGCCGACTTTGCGCGAACTCTCATTGGCAGCGGCGATGCGCGTCACTGCCTCGGTGGTCACCCTGCCGCCGCGTTGCGCGGCCGCCGTGGCCGATGCCGCGAGGCTGCTCGCGCGGCGGGTGTGCTCGGCGTTTTGTTTCACCGACGAGGTGAATTGCTCCATGCTCGAGGCGGTTTCCTCCAGCGTCGACGCTTGCTCCTCGGTGCGCGCGGAAAGATCGCTATTGCCGGTGCTGATTTGTTTTGCGGCCAGCGCAATTTCGCCTGCGTTGTTGGCAACGCTCGCCACCACATCGTGGATTTGCCCAACGAATGCATTCATCGCCGCACTCAATTTACCCAATCCACCGCTCATGCGCGGCAGGCGGCGGGTCAGGTCGCAGTCGCCAGCGCGCAGGTTCTCCGTTTCCACGGCAAGCAGGTCAATGCGGCTTGAGATATGTCGAACCAGAATCACGGCGCCCACCGCCAACACGGCGAGGCAGATCAGCAGGGCAATGCTCAATTGCGTCATGGACCTGGTCGTATTTGCGGCACCGGCGGCGTCGCTGAAGTGTCCCAGCAGCGACAACGCGAGCAATCCGAAAAGCGAAAACAGCATGAATGCCATCAACGCATACAACCGAACGGCATTGCGAATTGATATGTCACTGAGGTTCATGGTGTCCAGACTTGAAAGAAAACTGGGATGGCTGACGTCGGTCGGTGTCCAACGCATTTGGCTGCACACTACCGGCGGGCCGCTATGTCGATGTTATTCCAATTCCACTTTCAATAACATTGGTTTAAATCGCATACGATGTTTTAACGGCGCATACCTGTCTCGCTGCACCGAACAATGCAGATCGCCATTCGGCAGGCCTCACCGGACACAAATGGCCGGGAAGGCCCGCCAGTGCTGGTGTTGCCGGGTTGCCGTGTCACCCAGGGGCGGGCGGATCTAGTCCTTTTTGGAATGTGGTTCGACACGCTCACCACAAACGGATTCAATACGTCACCGTTCGTCCCCGTATCAAGTACGGGGCAGGCTCTGAGCCTGTCGAAGGACTTCAACAGTGGGCCTATACCTTGAACGGCATCTCCCGCAACCGCTTCCCCGTCAACGCAAATACCGCATTCGACACCGCCGGCGCGATCGGCGGCAATCCCGGTTCGCCGACGCCGGTGGGTGATGTGCCACCCGGCAGCGTATGCACGTCCATCTTCGGCATTTCGGTCATGCGCAACACCGGGTAATCGTGGAAATTGCTTTGCTCGACCACACCGTCTTTCAACGTGATCTTGCCGTGCAGCGCCGCAGAGAGGCCATACACCACTGCGCTTTCCACCTGTGCGCTCACGGTCAACGGATTCACCACCAAACCGCAATCGATCACGGAGACCACGCGCAGCACTTTGATCTTGCCATCGACGATGCTCACGTCCGCCACATGCGCGCAG
>JANOKK010000899.1:0-5791 GCA_031419255.1 Betaproteobacteria bacterium | reverse complement strand
TGCAGCGCGGTATAGGGCTTCAGTCCCGCGACCGGTTCGGTCAGTGATTTCTGAAAAAACAGCGGCACGATTTCCACCAGCCCGCCAACGGCCACCAACACCACCACCAGCAACGCCATCCAGCCGATGTTTTTCTCAAGCGTCTCGTGTGAGAACTTCATCGCTCAATCCCCCTGCGCCGTGGCAACGGTGCTGAACGGCACCCCGTGCGGTGGTTTGGCAACGGGCAGGGCAGGAATCGGTGCGTCATACGCCTTGCCGAGTTGTACGGCTTTGAATACGTTGTAGGCCATGATGAGCATGCCGGAAAAGAACATCGCGCCACCGATCAGTCGTATCGTCCAGTACGGATAGGTTGCTTTGACGCTTTCCACAAAGCTATAGGTCAAGGTGCCGTCGGAATTCACCGCGCGCCACATCAGGCCCTGCATCACGCCGGCAATCCACATCGACGAGATGTAGAGCACGATGCCGGCAGTTGCGATCCAGAAGTGCAGCGTAATCAATTTCACGCTGTACATTTCGTTGCGCCCCCAGAGGCGCGGGATCAGATAGTACAGCGCGCCAATGGTAATGAACGCCACCCATCCGAGCGCGCCCGCATGTACGTGGCCGACGGTCCAATCGGTGTAGTGCGAAAGCGCGTTGACGGTTTTGATCGACATCATCGGGCCTTCGAACGTGGCCATGCCGTAAAACGACAGCGAGACGATGAGAAATTTGAGGATTGGGTCTTCGCGCAATTTATGCCACGCACCCGACAGCGTCATGATGCCGTTGATCATGCCGCCCCAGCTCGGCGCCAGCAAAATCAGCGAGAACACCATGCCGAGCGATTGCGCCCAATCGGGCAGCGCCGTGTAGTGCAGGTGATGCGGTCCCGCCCACATATAGGTAAAGATCAGCGCCCAGAAATGCACCACGGAAAGCCGATACGAATAGATCGGCCGGCCAGCCTGTTTTGGCACAAAGTAATACATGATGCCAAGAAAACCGGCGGTAAGAAAAAATCCCACGGCGTTGTGCCCATACCACCATTGAATCATCGCGTCCTGCACGCCGGCATAGACGGAATAGGACTTCCAGAAACTCGCCGGGATAGCGGCACTGTTGACGATATGCAATAGCGCGATGGTGAGAATGTAGCCACCGAAAAACCAGTTGGCCACGTAAATGTGCGGCACCTTGCGGCGCATGATGGTGCCGAAAAAAGTCAGTGCGTAGGCCACCCACACGAAGGTGATGAGGATATCGATCGGCCACTCAAGTTCTGCATATTCCTTGCTGGTGTTGATACCGAGTGGCAGCGTGATCGCCGCCAATACAATCACCAGTTGCCAGCCCCAGAAGGTAAATGCTGCCAGCTGATCCGATATCAATCGCACCTGGCAAGTGCGTTGCACCACGTAGTACGACGTGGCGAACAACCCGCAGCCGCCGAATGCAAACACCACTGCATTGGTGTGCAATGGCCGCAGCCGCCCGTACGAGAGCCACGGTATGCCAAACGTCAAATCTGGCCAGATCAATTGCGCGGCAATGAATACGCCCACCAGCATGCCGACGATGCCCCACACCACCGTCATGATGGCGAATTGCCGAACGACTTTGTAGTTGTAGGTGGTTTCCTCAGCCTGCATGTTCAGTTTCCTTTGGCGAAGTTTTATGGCTCTGCGTATGTTTGCATCGCGTTAGAGGCGGGATTTTGATTTGTATCAAAGCCCATCAAGATCGGCGATTTGATTTCCCGGCGTCGATACTTTTCATGTCTGATGCAGCCGCTGCCGGTGCATCGTCATCGAGCAAAATGCGCTGGCCCGGATTGTCCAGATCGTCAAATTGACCACTTTCGGCAGACCACCAAAACGCCACGCCGATCAAGAGCGCAATGACCACACTCATCGGAATGAGCAGGATCAGGATTTCCATACCAATCCCGGCCGTCCATTGAGACGCAATGAATTCGCCACCACCGCAAGCGAGCTCAACGCCATACCGATCGCCGCCCATGCCGGCGTGATGTGGCCGGTGACGGCCAGCGGCACGGCAATCAGGTTGTAAGCGATGGCCCATGCAAAATTCTGGCGGATGATGCGTTGCATTTGCCGCGCGAGCCTTCGCGCCGTCACCAGCGGTGCCAGGTGCTGAGACAGCAGCACAGCGTCTGCCGTGAGGCGGGTGAGGTCGGCACCGATGCCCATCGCAATCGATATATCGGCGGCACCCAGCAATGGCGCATCGTTGACGCCGTCGCCCACCGCGATCAGGCTTCGCGAGGATTGAAGTGCGCGTGCGTAGTCGAGTTTTTGCGCGGGCGTTTGCTCGGCGCGCACCGTTTCCGACGTAACACCAACCGTGTCTGCAATGTTTGCGACACGATCCAGACGATCTCCGGAAAGAATGTGCGCGGTCAGCCCGCTTGCGCGCAGCGCGCCCACGCTCTCGACCGCATCAGGCTTTAGCGCGTCGCCAAGCACGATGGCGGCCAACCATTGGCGGCTGCTGCCAAGAAATAGCGTTGCATCCGGTGAGGTGCCTGCCGGCAATGCGTGCGCCACCAGCGACTCGACAAACTGCCGCGTGCCTAACCGATATCGAATGCCATCGACATCGCCCGCGACACCGGCACCACATTCAAGCGATAGCTTACGGGCGATGGGCGCGCGTATTTTGTTTGCCGCATCCGTACTGAGTTTGTGCAGCGCCCGAGCGATCGGATGAGGTGAACCGGCTTCCAGCGCAACAGCGATGGCGATAATTTCATCGGTATCGATGGGGCCCAGCGCTTGCACCGCCACGACGGTGAGGTCACCTTGGGTAAGCGTGCCGGTCTTGTCGAATACGATGTCGGTGGCGTTTGCAATTTTCTCCAGCGTACCTGCGCGCGTGATCAGCAGCCCTTCACGCGCGAGCCGCGAGGTTGCCAATGCCTGTGCGGTCGGTGCGGCCAACGCCAGCGCGCAAGGGCATGTCACCGCAAGCACCGCCGCTGCAACGCCGAGACTTCGTGCCGGATCGATCCCCCACCAGACGAGTGCCGCAGCACCCGCGAGTAACAACGTCATTGGCGCGATCCAGCGCGAAAGTTTGTCGGCAAGTTCCGCGAATCGCGGTCGCGCGGCCAGTGCCTGCTCGGTGAGTCGTCGCAAGTGAGCGATGGTGGTCGCTTCACCAGTGCGGGTCACGCGCATCAGCACGGGCGCGCCACGATTCAACGAGCCACCTGCGAGCGCCTCGGCGACTTTTCGGGCAACAGGTTGCGATTCACCGGTCAAAAGGGACTCGTCGAAATCGCTAGCGCCTTCAATCAGGTTGCCATCGGTCGCCACCGCTTCGCCAGTGGCGACGCGAACAATGTCGCCCACGCGCAATTCGCTGGCGGCGATCGGTGATTGACGTTGCGCATCCGGAAAGCCGTCGATGCGCGTCGCCATGGTTGGCAGCGCGTCGGTCAGGCGCTCGATCCATTGCAACGAAGACTCGCGGGCAGACGATTCAAGATAGCGCGCTGCCAGCAGCAGGAAGACGAACATCGAAATCGAATCGAAATAAATGTCATTGCCGCCGCCAAGCAGCGAAGCGGTGCTGCCGATAAACGTCAGCACGATCGCCAGCGCGATCGGCAAATCCATACTGACGCGACCGATGCGCATATCGCGCCACGCGCCGGTAAAAAATGAGCGCGCCGAAATCAGCAGCACTGGCAGCGTCAATACCAAACCCGCCCAGCCCATCAGCAAACGCGCCTCAATGCTCACTTCGTCGGCAGCGAAAAAATATAGCGGCACGGTAAACATCATTACCTGCATCATGCCCAACATTGCCACGCCGAGTTCGATCAACGCGCGTCGACGATGCTGGCGGCGTGCGGCAAATCGTGCTGGCGCACTGGCGGGCTGCGCGCCAAGCCCGACACGCCGCAGTGCCGCCCGCATTGCGCCCAGATCGGTGCACCCCGCCTGCCAGCGCACCGTCGCGCGATGAGTGATCTGATTGACCGTGGCAGCATCGACACCGGGGATTCGCAGCAGAGCTGACTCGGCCAGCCAAACACAGGCTGCACAGGTGATGCCATCGACATAGAGATCGACCGAACGCGTCGCGTCGTCCGGCGCAGAAACATAGCTTGCCGACACGCTGTTCAAGTTGAACAATGCATCGATTTCGCGTTGGGTACGTTCGCGGCTGCCGGATTCGGCTTGCTGTTGCGAAGGCGATGGGCCGATACGTTGCCGATAATACAGTTCTAGCCCCGCATCAATAATCGTCTGCGCAACCGCCTCACACCCCACGCAGCACAGCGGCCGCAATGCGCCATTGAAGCGAATTTGAAAATGGGTCGATGCGGATACCGGCAAGCCACAGTGAAAACACCCTTCGCTTTCGCGTGTATCGGCTTCGCCACTCAGTGTTTCGCGAACGTCGTATGCGGCCGCGATACTGCTCATGACGCCGCTGGCAAAAATGAGACGCAAAACGCACCGAACGCCCGCCATGATTCCAGTGAGTCGGCACGCGCGAATCCGGCAAGCCCCAACGCGACAATTGCGCCACCCGCCGCAAAGCGTACCCGCGCGTCGCGCGTCCAGCGCCGCAAACCACCAACCGATAGGCCAGCCGCCAGCATCGCGGGCAATGTGCCGAGGCCGAACGCGAGCATCGTCAACGCACCCGCTGCCGGACCACCGGCACCGATCGCCGTCAGCAACATCGCATACACCAATCCACACGGAATCCAGCCCCACAGTGCGCCGAACATCGCGGCACGCGGCAGCGTATTCATGGGTAAGAAAAATTTTGTATAGCGCGACAAATGCCGCCAGAGTGCGCCGCCTACGCGTTCAAGTGGCAGCAGCATCTGGGTGAGCCCCATCACATACAGCCCCGTCAAAACCACCATCAGTTGCGCGAACAAAAATAGTGCTGTGCGCATATCGAAGGAGCCACCGACAATCCAGGTCTGGCCAAGCAGTCCTGCCATGCCGCCGGCGATGCTGCCCGCCACGGTGTAGCTGGCAATGCGACCCAAATTGAACGCCAGCACATTCGCGCCGACAGCGGTCGCGGCACGCGCCGGCGAGCGGTGAATAGTGGCGATTGCATAGACATATGGGCCGGAAGCCAATGTGCCGTCGAGAGTCGCATCAGGAGATTTCGCGGCAAGCGCAATGCTGCCAGAGACACCGCCGCACATGCCGATGCAATGCAGGCTGCCGAGAAAGCCTGCCGCCAGCGCCGTCAATGGCAGCGTTAACGAGAGTGCCGACAATGTTGTGCCCGTCTCCATCATTATCGAATGGACTTGGGTCAGATGACCTTGGAAAACCGTTCGCGCGCCTCGCCGCGCGTGAGATAACGGTCGAAGATCATCGCCACCGTGCGCACCAGCAGGCGACCGCGTGGCGTGACGACAATCCAGCCGGGTTCCATCGCGACCAATCCTTCGTCTGCCAATTCTTCAAGTCTCGCGATTTCATCGGCGAAATATTCGTTGAAGCGGATCAGGTGGCCGAGCTCGATTTCTTCCGTGGACAACTCAAAATTGCACATCAGCGAATGGATAATCGAGCGCCGCAACAAGTCATCCGCAGTCAGTTCAATCCCACGCAGCACCGGCAATTCCGCGCGGTCGAGACGATCATAATAGTCATCCAGCGTTTTCACGTTCTGGCTATAGGTCGGGCCGATCTTGCTGATCGCGGAGATGCCAAAGGCCAACAGGTCGCTTTCAGGCCGTGTGGTGTAGCCCTGAAAATTTCGGTGAAGCCGGCCATGTTGCGCGGCAATCGCC
>JANOKK010000898.1:0-2717 GCA_031419255.1 Betaproteobacteria bacterium | reverse complement strand
GTCATTCCGGCGAACAACCACAAGGGTTGCGCCGGGCCGGAATCCAGCCCGTCGCAACCCTTGTGGTTGTTCGCCGGGATGACGCGGTTAATAGAAGTACCCTAATTTGCGCAATGCAGAGTTGAAACGCCTACGATGCCGGAACGTATCGCCTCGCCTCGCATGGCCGTTACGCTTCCAGCAAGAGTTTGGCAAACGTCACCGCATCGATATTCGCGCCGCAGACCACCAACCCGACCGTCTGCCCTGCGAGCCGTTCACGCAATGGAAACATCAATGCCGCCAGCGCCGCTGCACCCGCCGGTTCCACGGCGAGCTTCGCCGAACGAAAAAGTAACCGCATCGCATCGCGGATTTGATTATCACTTACCAGCACCACTTCGTCGACGAATCGCTGATTCATCGCGAACGAATATGGCTCGCAGCGTGGCGCACCGAGTGAATCGGCAATGGTGCGAACTGCGTCGATTGATTGTGGCGAGCCCGCGATAAAACTGCGGTGCAAGGTGTCGGCACCCTCAGGCTCGACCACATATACAGTTGTTGTCGGACTCATCAATTTCACTGCGCACGCGACACCCGCCGTCAATCCACCGCCACCCGCTGCGACGATCACGGCATCCAACGCGACGCCGGCTGCGCGCGTCTGGTCAATGAATTCCATGCCGACTGATGCAGTGCCGAGCGCCGTTTTCGGGCCTTCATACGGATGCACAAACGTGCGGCCTTCAGTCGCTTCGATTTCCTTCACGCGTGCGAATGCAACGTGAACGTTATCGACCAGTTCGACCTCGACGTTGAGATCGCGGCACATTTGCACGCGATAGGGGTTGGCACTTTTCGGCATCACCACTTTGGCGGTTGCGCCAAGTTTACGCGCGCAATAGCCAAGCGAGATCGCATGATTGCCGGCCGATACGCCAGTCACACCGCGTGCGAGTGCCGCTTTGTCGAGATCCAGCATGACCGACAACGCACCGCGCGGTTTGAAGCTGCCGGTGCGCTGGAACAGTTCTTCTTTTAGCCAGACGCGCGTGGATGTGCCGACTGCGGCCGCGACGGCGTCATCGACCAGTTGCCGGATCGGCGTGGTGACGATGCGATCACCCAGGCGCGCGCGGTTGGCGCGGATGGTGTCGATGGTGGGAAAAACCGCAGGCGCGTCATTCATGCACGAGGCCTAATTGGTGGGGAAGATTGGCAACGCGATTTGGCCTCACTCCGGCTTCGCCCCCGTCGCCGCCACCACCTTCTTCCACTTCGCAACGTCGTCGACCAGAAACGCGGTGAACTCTTCGGGCGTGCCGCCGACCACGCGCGAGCCGTCCGGTTCAAGGCGTTTTTTCAATTCGTCGGACTGCACCGCGCGCGCCGCTGCCGCGTGCAATCTAGCGAGTACCTCCTTCGACAATTTGGCGGGATCGAGCAGACCGAAGAATGCGGTGGACTCATACCCCGGCAGCGAGGCACCAATCGTGGGTACTCCAGGCAGCGCGGGTATCGGCATGTTGCCGGTAACCCCGAGTGCATTCACTTTGCCCGCCTTGATTTGCGGCACCGCGTTGATGACGGCGGCGAACATGAGATCGATCTGCCCGGCCATCACGTCAGTGAGTGCGGGCGCGCTGCCTTTGCACGGCACATTGACGATATCGATGCCCGCCATGTTTTTGAAGAGATCGCCCGCCATATGCAACGTCGTGCCGACACCGCCGATCGCAAAGTTCAATTTGCCCGGCGATGCCTTCGCCATGGCGATAACATCCTTCGCACTCTTGCCGGGAAAGTCATTGTTCGCGATCAGCACGGCGGGGCCGGTGGAGACTTGCGTGATCGGCGTGAAATCCTTGGTCGCATCGAACGGCAATTTCGCGCCGTAGAGTCCCGGATTGACGCTGTGACTGGTATTGCAAAACAGCAGAGTGAGGTCGTCCGGCGCTCTCTTGGCGACCGTGTCGGCCGCAATGTTGCCGCCGGCACCCGCGCGATTTTCAACGATCACCGGCTGCCCCAGTTCCTTCGACATTTCCTGGGCGAGGAAGCGCGCCAGCGCATCGGTGGTGCCGCCGGGAGTGACGCCGACGAGAATTTTGATGGGCTTGCCAGCGGCGATTGACGTGGTCGGTTGCGCCAGCGCGCCAGTGAATGCAAGCACTGGCAGGGTCGATGCGAGCGCCAGCATGAGTAATGTGTGTGGTTTCATCTTGATCCTTTGCCATTGGGATGCCGCATTCAACCACAGTAAGACAAGCGAAGTGCGCGTCGTCACTTCATAACATCGGCAAACTCGCAAACCAGCCGACAACGCCCGGCCACCATGTTGTCCTGTAAACCAGCAACGCAGGAATTTGCACGGCGACAAAGGCGACGAGCATTGTATGAAAGGCCCGGTACGGGGTATGCCGATCAAGCCAGCATAGCCAGAGCAGGATGGCATCGATCATGGTAAACGTGATCATCTGTGTGACGGGATAACCGATGCCGAACCGGACATCGATGATCCGCGCAAATACCGGATCGAACATCGAAAGCGGTGTACAAATCATGTAGCGCATGTGCAGTGCCATGTTGCGGCGGTGAACCATTGCCAGCGTGAAGGCGAGCAGAAAAATGCACAGCAACGCCACGACCAGGAACGCGAAAAACAGCGCTTCAAGATCGTATTTGCCGGCGGCACGAACCAGTGTGCTGTGCTCAACGACGAGCGAAGAAATGAC
>JANOKK010000897.1:0-1698 GCA_031419255.1 Betaproteobacteria bacterium | reverse complement strand
GCTGTCCCGCGCGCAAACGCAGCAGGTCGCGCGGCCCATGCGAATCGAAGCAGCCACGGCAGGATCGGCAACAAATACGCGGGCCGAATGCACAAGGGGCTTTCGCGATCGAATAAAAAGCCCAGCGCACCGCGTACCACTTCCGGTGATGCCAATGGAAATACTTGTTCGGTGGCGATGTGGCCGGCGTTGCCGAACGATGCACCGTGACCGGGCTCATTACGATCCAACAGCAATACGCGCTGCCCAAGACGCGCGAGGCGAAATGCGCAGGCGAGGCCGATGACGCCAGCACCGATCACCATCACGTCATGCGCGCGTTCGCTCATGCGTCGTTAAGCGGGAAACGTCGGCTTGGTCGCGATCGCGTGTTTGATGATGGTTTCGGCATCAAGCAATTCGGCACCGTTGAGTGGCAGTCTCGGCGCACGAACCCGCGCATTTCCCATGCCGACGTGTTCTTGCGTGAGCTTGATCAGCTGCACGAATTTGACGACCGTATCAAGTTTCAATAGCGGCAAAAACCAGTGGTACAACGGTTCCAGTTCCTGCCAACGACCCGCGCGCGCCATCTCGAACAGCACCACCGATTCGCGCGGATACGCATTCACGAGGCCCGCGACCCAACCGGTCGCGCCGGCGGCAATACCTTCAACGATGATGTCATCGACGCCGACGAGAATGTGCAGTCGATCACCGATCAACGATTTGATCGCGGCGATGCGGCGAATATCGGCGCTCGATTCTTTGACCGCTGCCAAATTGGGAAATTCAGCGGCGAGTTCCGCAATCTGCGACGGCAGAAAGTCGGTTTTATAGGCGAGCGGATTGTTGTAGAGCATGCAGGGCAGCGTGGTCGCGGCGATGACCGCTGCAACGTGCTGTTTCATCTCGCGCCAGTCGCTTGAGTATACATAGGGCGGTAGTACCATCAAGCCTTTGCAACCAACGCTTGCGGCCATTTTTGCGAACGCGACCGCGTCATCGGTTGAAATTGCCGCGACGCCGGGTACCACGGCACCGCGGCCGTCGGTCGCGGCGACCACCGTTTTGAGGACGGCCTCTTTTTCGGCGAATGTGAGCGTCGCGGTTTCACCGAGCGAGCCGAGCGGCACGATGCCTGCGCAGCCCGCATCCAGCATGATGGCGACATGGCGCGCGAGGAAAGCATGATCCACGGAGCCATCGGCGCTGAATGGCGTGGTGATGGCGGGTAATACGCCATTCCAGAAAGTTTTCATTTTGAAATGTTTCCTTGAATACCCCAGCAAAACGGATCCGCCGGATCCATTATCAATTCACCTTCCCCGCAAATGAATGCGGTACCAGTAATGGTGGGAATGATCGCGCCGCGCTCACTGTTCGGAGCAGATTGATAGCTCGCCTCGAACACGCTACCGACAATGCTTTCCTGAAACCAGCGTTCGCCGGCGGCAAGTTTGCCGTCGGCGGCGAGGCACGCGAGTTTGGCGCTGGTGCCGGTACCGCACGGCGATCGGTCGTAGGCATTTCCCGGGCAAAGCACAAAATTTCGGCTATGCAACGCAGGCTGCGAGGGCGCACCAAATATTTCGACATGGTCGATTGCCTCGCCTTGTGGCCCGGTGATGATGGCGGCAATCAGCGCCTCGCGAATTGCGCGCCCGAATGTCATGAGATCGTCGATATTGGTGAGATCGATTTTGCGATCGCCGCCAT
>JANOKK010000896.1:0-2975 GCA_031419255.1 Betaproteobacteria bacterium | reverse complement strand
CAGCCTTGGTAGACAGCATCACTGCGATTGGACCCCCTTTCCGGCCTTACTATGGGCAGGGAGATGGAGGCCATCGCGCGATGCGCGGGGTCGCGCTATTTGCGGTGGCGATGAGCTTTGCAATTTCCACAATCACTCTTGCGGCTTCGCCTCCCTCCGCCGAAATCGTCAGCCTCGAAGGCAAAGGCGAATTCCGCGAGGCACAGCAAATCGATTGGCGTGCCGCGAAAGTGAAGCAGCAATTGTTCCCCTCCAACCTGGTGCGCACGGGAGACTCATCGAAAATGGCGCTGCTGTTCCCCGACCGCACGCAATACCGCCTCGCGCAAAACAGTGTGCTGCAGATAAAGGAAATCGCGGCGGACAAGGACAAGAAAACCGTTCTAAATCTCAACGCGGGCCGCAGTTGGATGCAATCGAAGACTTCGCCGGGAGGCTTGCAGGTGCAGACGCCAAGCGCGCTCGCATCGATTCGTGGCACCGAGTGGGAAATCGTCGTGGAGCCGGATGGCCGCTCGACGGTGACGGTGTTCAACGGCGAGGTGGAATTCTCCAACGAGCAGGGGCGCGTGCTGGTCGGCAAGAACGAGCAGGCAAGTGCCGAGCACGGCCGTGCGCCGGTGAAGATTCAAATTATCAATCCGCGTGACCGCATTCAATGGGTGTCTTCGCGGACGATCGACGCGCGTCGCTATCGCGACTCAAATTTGTCCGCAGAAGCGAAGCGGGAATACGATGGCATCGCGGCCTTGATCGGTGAGCAGCAACTTGGTGCGGCGTTGGCGCGCCTCGCGATGAGCGTCGCGAATCCTTCAACGGATTCCGCCTCGGCGCGCCTGTTGCTCGCGGAGTTTCAGCTCTACAACGGCGAATCAGTGAAGGCCAGGCAAACCTTGCTCGATGCGGCGGCGAAATTTCCTGCTGACGAACGCGTCGATGTGGCACTCGCACAGTTGGCCATCTTGCAAGACGACTCGGTCGGCGCGCGCCGCCATATCGACGACGCGCTTCGTCGCAATCCGGCCAATCTGGAGGCGTGGCTGGCGAAGGCGGATGTCGCGCGGTTCGATGGCGTCGGCGCGGAAGCGGTTGCTGCCTATGAAAAAGCTGTTGCCCTTGTGCCGAATGACGCGCGCGCGTGGCTGGGCCTCGGGGCGATTGAAGTGGAGCGCGATAATTTCGGACTTGCCGGCGCGCATCTCGAGAAGGCTGCGCAACTCGATGCAGAGTCGGCCACATCGTGGAGCGAACTCGCCAGTTTGCATACCGCCACGTCCGATTATTTAAAGGCAGACGCGAGTTTTCAGAAGGCACTCGCGCTGCAACCGGACAACGTCGTCATGCTCACGGGTAAAGGCATCCTCGAACTGAAACACGGCGACAACGATACGGCACTCGATGCACTGCTGCGCGCAAGCCTGATCGAGCCGCGTTACGCGCGCGCGCACTTGTATACGGCGGTCGCGTACTATCGAATGGGTCGGCCCGATCGCGCGCTGCAGGAGCTCGATAGAGTCATCGGGCTCGACAGCCATGATCCGCTGCCGCATCTGCTGGCAAGCCTCGTCAGAATCGACGCGATCGAGCCCGCGCAAGCGGTGCGCGAAGCGCGCGAGGCGGTGCGCAAGATGCCGTACTTGAAGTCATTCAATCAAGTCGCCAACAATCAGGCTGGGGCGGCGAATCTTGGCAACGCGATGGCGTTCTTCGGCATGGAATCCTGGGCGCGCTACATTGCGCAGGAATCCTATCTGCCGTTCTGGGCGGGCAGCCATCTGTTCCTCGCGGATCGGTATGCGGGCGACTTCAACCGGCGTTCGGAATTGTTGCAGGGGTTCCTGCTCGATCCGCTGGTCTTCGGTGCGTCGAACCGCTATCAAACGCTTGCGGATACGCCGGGTAATTATGCGACGGTATCGGTTCGATACAATCAAAGCGACGATTTGAAATTGGTGGAACCAGTAGTGACGGCAAATGGCACCGTGCTCACGCCTGCGCCAATGTCGTATTTCGCCGAAGTGATCGACACCCGCATCACGCCGGGGAATTCCGCCTTGCGCGCAGATGCGAAAACCGTCACAGCCGCGCTGGGATTTCGGCCGCGCTGGGATACGACATTTTTCATTTATGCCAACCGTCTCTCTGCCGATTTCGACATCGGCACGCGCGACGCAACTGGATTATTCCAGCGTGTGACCGGTGCCAATACGCGGGTTGATGTCGGCGGAAAATTCGCCCTCGATGCGCGTTCGCAATTTTGGTTCAAGGCGGGAGTTGGACGCGAGCAATCAAGCGTCGATGAGACGTCCGGCATATTCACTCCCGGTTTAGCGCTGGTGCGCCAGACCGGTTTCACCACCCGTCCCACCGCGTCGGATGGACAATTTCGCCACACGATGCTGCGCGGCGACGACCGCGAGTTCACCTGGGGAGTGGAAGCCTCGCGTCTCAAGACCAGCAATACCGTTATGCAGGACGCGGGTTTGCATGCGCCGGGGAGCGCAGTTGCGCGCAGCACGCTCGACTCCACGGATCGCGACCGCTCGGCCATCGCGTATGGATCGATGCGTTTCACGCGCGCGCAATGGACGATCGAAGCGATGCTCGGTTGGAGCGCGTATGAAAAGAATCGCGATTTTGTGATTGTCTCGCGCGGTGCCACCGCGAATATTGCCGAGGAATATCAGCGCAAGCGCGCCAATGGCGCGCTGGGTGTGGTTTACCGTCCGCGCGCGGGACAAGCGAGCCGCTTGGCCTGTCAGGAATGGACGCGCCCCGCCTCGCTCGGCACGCTGGCACCGGTTGCGGTTGCGGGTATTGCGACTGACGACCAGTTGGTGTTTCCCGGCGGAAAAGTCTCGCGTTGCCGCGGGCAGTTCGAAATGGAGGCGGGTGAAAACACATTCATCGCCCTTTCCGCCGAGCATCAGAAAATCCGCAATCTCTTTTCCACCCTCGACGGCGTGCTGAACGAG
>JANOKK010000895.1:0-1091 GCA_031419255.1 Betaproteobacteria bacterium | reverse complement strand
GCCTGCAAGCCGCGCCCGCGCTAGGATTTTCTACTTCAACGCCTTGTAACGCACCCGCTTCGGCCGCGCACCCTCTTCACCCAATCGACGCAATTTATCATTTTCGTATTCGTTGTAATTGCCGTCATAAAACACCCATTGCGAATCACCCTCGCAGGCGAGGATGTGGGTGGCGATGCGATCGAGGAACCAGCGATCGTGCGAGACCACCATGATCGAGCCGCCGAATTCCTGTAACGCGTCTTCCAGCGAGCGCAGCGTTTCCACGTCGAGATCGTTGGAGGGCTCATCCAGCAGCAAAACGTTGGCGCCTTTCAGCAACGTGTACGCCAAATGCAAGCGCCCTCGTTCGCCACCGGACAAATTGCCGACCAGTTTTTGCTGATCGCCGCCTTTGAAGTTGAAGCGGCCGATGTAGGCGCGCGACTGCATTTCGAATTTGCCGATGGTGAGGATATCGGCACCGCCGGAAATCGCTTCCCACACCGTCTTGTCGTTGGGTAATGAATCGCGCGATTGATCGACGAAAGCGAGGTTCACGGTCGGGCCGATTTTCACTTCGCCGCTGTCCGGTTTCTCGATGCCCTGAATCAGTTTGAACAGCGTCGATTTACCGGCACCGTTCGGGCCGAGCACGCCGACGATGGCACCGGGTGGCACGCGGAACGACAGGTTATCAATCAGAACGCGCTCGCCGAACGATTTGGTGACACCGGCGAATTCGATCACTTCGTTGCCGAGGCGCTCGGCGACCGGAATGAAAATCTCCTGGGTCTCGTTGCGCTTCTGGTATTCGTAGCTGGAAAGCTCCTCGAATCGCGTCATGCGCGCCTTCGATTTCGCCTGCCGTCCTTTCGGATTCTGCCGCACCCAATCCAGTTCTTTTTTCAACGTGCGCTGGCGCGCGGATTCGCTCGATTCTTCTTTCTTCAGTCGATCCGATTTTTGCTCCAGCCACGCGCTGTAATTGCCCTCATACGGAATGCCGGTGCCTCGATCCAGTTCCAGAATCCACTGCACCGCGTTATCCAGGAAGTAGCGGTCATGGGTGATGCCGACCACGGTGCCGGGAAATTTTTGCAGGAATTGTT
>JANOKK010000894.1:0-1412 GCA_031419255.1 Betaproteobacteria bacterium | reverse complement strand
CAGCGCCCAACGCGAACGAACCGCCACGAGGCACTGCGTGGTTCTGGAGGCTCTTACGTGGCCTTCGAAGTTACCGCCCCAGCACCGCACTCCGCCGTTGACCACCGCGCAACTGTGGTTGGCACCTGCCGACACCGTCGTAGCATGGCCATCGGTGGCGATCATTGCCATGACCAACGTGGTCATCGTCGCGAGGAGGGATTTCACTATCGTGTGCGTCGTTGGCATGATTTTCACCATCCGCAAAATGTTGCCTGCAATCGATTTACACCCTTATCATCAAAGTCAAGCGCTGGTACGGCTTGTGGCGGCATTTACGTCTGAAAGGCGCGCCGGTGCAAGGGCTTTGTCAGTTGCCGCAGGTCGTCAAGAAGAACCGACTCGTCGCCTGACTAAACCATCGACACCCGGTGCCCGACAGCGGTACGCGATGTGGGCTGCCTTGAGCATTGGAATTGATCACCAATTCGCCGAAGCGGGCACCTTGGCCGAGTGGACTGAACTGGATGCTAATCACGCAACTCGCGGTACTGGCGAGGCTCGCCGGACAACCATTGGCAAGCACGAAGTCGCCGACGGTGTTGACGCTTTGAATCGCGAGCGCCACGCCGCCCGCGTTTCTGAGCGTCACGTTCTGGTTCGCCGTCGCGCCGCCAAAGATGTTGTTGCCGTAGCCGATCACCGTCACCGAAAGCTCCACAATCGGCCGTGGCGCCAGGATGCCGTTGCCGGTGAGGTTGACCGTCACGCTCGGCTGGCCGTTGGCATTGGAGGCAATGCTGATCTGCGCACTCTTGGTGCCAATAGTCGTAGGCGTGAAGGTGATGGTGATCGCGCAACTGGCCCCGGCGGCGATGCTTGCACAGGTGCCACTCTGGACGAAGCTGCCCGCATCGGCGCCGCTCAAGGTGATCGCGCTCACGTTGAGCGTGGCGGTGCCGGGATTGGTGATGTTGAGCGTCTGCGTGCCGCTGCTGGCGATGATCTGGTCGCCGAAGGCGATTCCCGCCGGCGTGCTGATGCTCGGTGTGGGCAGCGGAGTCGCGGTTGCGGTGAGTGAAATCAGTGTGGGACTGCCGGCCGCGTTGTGCACGATGTTGATCTGGCCGGTGGCGGCCCCGACTGCGCTCGCCGTATAGGTGATCGCGATTTGGCATTGACCCGATGGTGCCACTGACGCGCCGCAGTTGGGGGGTGTACCGGTGGCCGGCGTGCCGCGCACAAATCCGGATCCGGTCACGGTGATCGAGGTGAGGTTCAGGGTGGCGAGCCCGGTGTTGGTGATCGTAATGCTTTGCGTACCCGCCGAGCCAATGGGGACGTTGCCGAGGTTCAACGTGGTCGCGGGCAGGCCGATGCCCGGCACCGCGACGGCGGCACCAGTACCGCTCAAGCTGATGATATGCGGGCTG
>JANOKK010000893.1:0-2798 GCA_031419255.1 Betaproteobacteria bacterium | reverse complement strand
CTGGCCGGGCGTCGGATATTCCGTTGTGACCTTGGCCCAATTACATTCCAATTCTTCAGCGACCAATTGCGCGAGGCCGGTCAAGGTGCCCTGACCCATTTCGGAGCGCGCGATGCGGATGACGACGGTGTCGTCAGGTTTTATCATCACCCAGGCGTTGATTTCCGGTTGCACCGCATCGGCCGCTTCGGCGGATGGGATAAACGGAATATGAAAGCCGACGACGAGGCTGCCGGCTACGGCGGTCGAGCCTTGCAGGAAATGGCGGCGCGATACTTTGGCGGGTGCCAGCGTTTTCATGTTGCACTCCTGACGACATGGACAATGTCGTTGGCATCCACGACCTTGGGCTTGCTGGTATTCGCCACCGATTTGATCGCCGCGCGCACGCGGTTGTAGGTTCCGCAGCGGCAGATATTCGTCATCGCTTCATCGATATCTTTGTCGCTCGGATTTGGTTTTGATTTCAACAACGCGGTGGCCGCCATGATCATGCCCGATTGACAGAAGCCGCACTGCGGCACATCGAGCGCCACCCAGGCTTTTTGCACCGGATGTGAGCCATCGAGCGAAAGCCCTTCGATGGTGACAATTTTTTCGCTCGCCTTTACACTTGCCGCCGACCGCACGCAACTGCGCACCGGGACGCCGTCGATCAACACGGTACACGCGCCGCATTGGGCGATGCCACAGCCGTATTTGGTGCCGGTGAGTGCGAGTTGTTCGCGCAGCACCCATAAGAGCGGTGTGCCATCGTCGGCCGTGTAACCGCGATTCTTGCCGTTGACATTCAGTGTGGGCATTTGCATTTCCTTGTGGGTGTGTCGGGCCAATGGGTTGAGTTGCCAATAACCGAATGGTTCGACGCGGATGTTAGCAAATTCGCGCGGCAGTGAAATATCACTGTCATCCCCGGATCAAGTCCGGGGCAGGCTCTGAGCGCAGCGAAGGATCTCGCAACGACAAGAACCATCGCTTCGCTCAGGATGACAACTGGCGCGGCGTTCCGAGCAAAACCTCATCAAACGCCGCACCAATGCTAGACTTTGGCGCATTGCAATAGCCTGTGCCAATATTCGTCACCGTCCGTCGCAACAAGCAAAAAAATCGAATCGGAGAAACATTTATGCCGTCAACATTTGTCGCCATGAAAGAATTCGCCGCGTCGGAAATATTGCGTGTTTTGTTGACAGGCATTACGCACGAATTCGCGCAATGAGCAGCGTCCTGCCGATGCCGATCCCGCCGTCGCGCATGGACGACGACGCATGGGATGATCTCCTCAATTACATCGAAGAAAAACGCGTCATCCCGATCATCGGCCCGGAGCTTTTAAAGGTCGATACGGACGCCGGCCCGCGCCTGCTCTACGATTGGATCGCCGAAAAGCTCGCGGCGAAATTGAATGTCGATATCGCGAAATTGCCACAGCCGTACACGCTGAACGATGTGGTCTGTTGGCATTTGTCCACGCACGGTCGGCGCGAGGACACCTACACGCGCATGCGCACCATCCTGCGCGAGGCGACGTTTGCGCCGCCGCTGGCGTTGCGCCAACTCGCGCAAATCACCGATTTCGATTTGTTCGTCACCACCACCTTTGACGGCTATTTGGAACAAGCGATCAACGCGGAAAGATTTGCCGGCGCGCAATCGACCGAGGTGATTGGTTATGCGCCGAATCGTGTTGCCGATCTCTCGACCGAGCGCGAAAATTTGACGCGGCCCGTTGTGTACCACTTGCTGGGCCGCGTCTCGGCCTCACCCACGTATGTGATTTCGGATGAAGACACGCTCGAATTCGTTTGCGCCCTGCAAAGCGAACACCTCACGCCGGAAAAATTGTTTCACGAGCTCGAATACAACCATCTCCTGCTGATCGGCAGCAATTTTTCCAATTGGCTGGTGCGATTATTTTTGCGCATGGCCAAGCGGCGGCGATTGTCGGACCCGCGCGATGTCGGCGAAGTGCTGGCGGACGATCACTCGGGATCGGATGTGCGCTTGATGGCATTCTTGCAGCAGGTGAGTTTGCGCACCCGCGTGTATACGGGGGCGGAAGATTTCGTCGCGGAATTGCATAAACGCTGGATGGCGCGCAATGGCAAATCCAATGTGGTCGCGCTCGATCAACCGGCGCGCTTCCTGCCACCCGAACGCGAGATGCCCGACAACGCGGTGTTCATCAGCTACGCGCGCGAAGATTTACCCGCCGTCCACACACTTAAGGCGGCACTCGATCAGGCTGGCATCAAAGTCTGGTTTGACATGGAGCGGCTGGAAAGCGGCGACGACTACGACCGCAAGATTCAGAAGAATATTGTCCGATGCGCGTACTTCATCCCGATCATTTCCGCCAACACCGAGCGTCGCCTGGAAGCGTACTTTCGCCGCGAATGGAGTTACGCGATCGATCGCACCCGCAACATGGCCGATGGCGCGGTATTCATCCTGCCTGTTTGTGTCGACGACATCAATGAAGGCAATGCGCAAGTGCCGGATAAATTCAAGGCGGCGCATTTTACGAAGTTGTTGGGCAGTGAGGCGACGTCGGCGTTTGTTGAGCGGTTGAAGATGTTGTTTTCCGGGCGGGTGTGATGCGACAACTCCCAAATACCCTCGTTCGTGGTGAGCTTGTCGAACCACTGGGCAAATTGATGCGTATCGCTCAATTCAATTCCCGTCGTTGCCCCCCCGGCGGGGACCCCCCCGGGGGTGGGGGGTCGGCCCAGGATTACCGCCGGCGGGGGAACCACGGTAGGGTTGGGGGGGGGGGCGCTTTTTGAGGTGGCAAACCC
>JANOKK010000892.1:0-2029 GCA_031419255.1 Betaproteobacteria bacterium | reverse complement strand
GGTCGGCGTACCGGAAATCAACCCCGTCATTGTGTTGATGGAAAGCCCGGCGGGCAAGCCGGTCGCGACGAAGCTGGTGGGTACGTTGCTTGCGGTGATTTGATAACTGAATGGGGTGGAAACCGTGCCACTGGCGCTCGCCGCGCTGGTGACCGTCGGTGCGGGAAGGGTGATCGTGATGGTCAGTACCTGCGTAGGCGACGCACCGCTGCCGTTGGTGGCGGTGACCATTACCGGGAACATGCTCGTCATCGCGACCGTCGAGGTTCCAGTAATCAATCCGGTCATCGTATTGATGCTCAAGCCCGCCGGCAATCCGGTTGCCGCATAGCTGCTCGGAAAGTCGGTGGCGACAATCTGGAAACTGAACGCCGAACCGGAGGTTCCACTCGCCGTATTGGCGCTGGTGATCGTCGGCGCGTTGAGTGACACCGTCAACACCAATAGTTTCGTGTCGGTGCCGGTCGCATTGGTGGCGGAAATCATCACGTTGACAGGGCCACCCATGACAACAACCGGGGTGCCGGAGATGACGCCTGTCATGGTATTGATCGACAGACCGCCCGGCAAGCCGGTTGCGTTAAAACTGGCGGGAAGATTATTGGCCGTAATCGTATACGTGTAGGCGGCACCGGAAGTCGCGTTGGAGGTTAGCGAACTCGTGATAACCGGCGTGACCAGCGCAATCGTCATCGTCAACGCCTGATTGCCCGTACCCGCCGTGTTGGTGGCCGAAGTCATCACATTGAAGACCCCGGTTTGCGTGGGTATTCCTGAAATGAGCCCGGTACCGGTATTCACGTTGAGTCCGGTGGGCAGACCGGTCGCGTTGAAGCTTGCCGGCAGGTTACTTGCGGTTATCGTGTAGGTGAATGCCTGCCCGCCATTGCCACTGGTCACGTTGCTGCTCGTGATCACAGGGGCCACGAGATTGATGGTGATCGTTACGCCAAGGTTTCCGGTACCGCCCGCATTGGTTGCGCCGACGGTTGCATTGAACATGCCCGACACCGTCGGGCTACCTGAAATAAGTCCGGTGCCCGTATTGACCGAAATTCCTGCCGGCAATCCCGATGCGTTAAAACTGGTGGGCGTATTGCTTGCCGTGATCTGGTAGGAGAATGCCTGGCCACCCGTTCCCGAGGCGGTATTGGCACTACTGACCACCGGTGCCGGTGGATTGGCAATGATGACCGTGGCGATCCGGTCAGTTGTGGTGCCGCCGGGCCCGCTGCCGCGGTAGCGAAACGTATCCATGCCGGATTGGCCCGTAGTGGGCGTATAGGTCACGGTGGGTGACGCGCCAAAGCTGTACGTGACGCTGCCTTTGGTGGGCGCAAAGCCGGGCGCAGTCGCCACACTTGTAATGCGCCCGAAAGCCGACAACGCCATGTCGGGAATATTGATGACCGTGCCCGGCGAATTGAACGCGACCGGGGCGTTGGTGATCGCCGGTTTAATGCTGCCGAGATACGTCGCGACGCTGGTGTGATCGGCGAGAGTTCCACCTGCACCCATGCCGGAAGCATTGGCAGCGGTGATGATGGCAACATTGCCGGCCGCGTTGTAATTCACTGCTTGCGGCGTCGCCGTGTGGCAACCCGAACAGAGGGAGTTGTAGAGCGCAAGACTCGCGTGCGCGGTTGAAACAAGCCCGAATTGCAGCAAGAAACCAACTGCCAAGGCACCAAATGCCCGCGCAACGCGCGGCAATTTGGCGCAGATATTCTGGCGTCCCATTGATAGCGAACGAAGCTGGAAAAACTCCATGTTTACTCCCTTATCGATCCCATCGGAAGCGCATTGAATCTGTGCTCCAGAAACCTGCAATTTTGTCGCCCCAAGCATTGCAAAGGCATTTGCCCACCAAGTTTACCCAATTTCTCGGTTTCCTGCACCTAAAGTATTACATGAAGAACGCGAAGTATCTGCCAGCAATAAATGACAATTGTTTGTCCGATTTGTAATACGTTTTTTATCGCTCCAGTCGGCCAATAAAAGCGTACATTTTTTCCAACTGCGATGCTTA
>JANOKK010000891.1:0-2345 GCA_031419255.1 Betaproteobacteria bacterium | reverse complement strand
AATTGCAGCGGCGCAAACGCTTCACCAAAAAACAACCAGGCCAATATTGCCGAACCGATCGGCTCACCCAATATTGCGATCGCGATAATGGTCGCGGAGACATGTTTCAACGCCCAATTGAAGCTGCCGTGCCCCAGCAGTTGCGGGCCGAGTGCTAACACGATCAGACATAGCCAGGCGGTGTTTGAGTAGCCGGTCAATGGCGACGCAGAAACAAACGCGGCGATCATCAGCAATAGCGCAGCCACGGTGTACACAATCCAGATGTAGGCCAGCAAGGGAATAGTTGCGCGCACGCCTCTGCCGATCAGAAAGTATCCGCAGACAGCCAACGAGCCGATCACCGCGAGTGTATTGCCGAAAAGTGAATTGCCGCCTGAAATTGTTGGCGGCAGGTTAGCGTCCGCGACAAAAATAATCGCACTGCCGAAAACGGCGGCGGCGATGCCAAGTAGCAAACCCGCCGCCAATTTTTCGCGGAACACTAACCACGAAAACAGCGCGATCCAGATCGGATTGGTGCTGACCAGCGCGAGGCTGCTTGCCACCGACGTGTAGGCGAGCGACGATATCCACGCCGCGAAATGTACGGCAAGAAAAAATCCGGAAAGACCGCAAAGCAGCCGATCGCGCAGGGTCAACGCGAGGATCTGCGGACGATTCCGCGTCCATGCCAGCGGCAACAGCACTGCCGCCGCAAGCGTCAACCGCCACGCCGCAATCGACAGCGAGGCAACACTCTCCTGCTGCGCGATGCGGATCATGATCGCCGAGCTGGAGACGATGACAACCGCGATGCCAAGTACCACGAACGGCAGCCATGTGGGGATGGCTCTTTCTGCGGCCGTTGGCGAAATTGCCAGTGTGGGAATAGTATTGGGCAAAATTCGGCGACCTATTGATGTTTCCTATTTTCACGAAAATGCAAATGCCATTTTCCGTCGTTCCCGCGCAGGCGGGAATCCAGTGTCTTACGGCATACGACGCTGGATTACCGCCTGCGCGGGAACGACGAGCGGGTAAATTGGACTGTCGCGAATATTGAAAACATCAACAATTTGAGAAGAGTCGGAAAGGGTTTTGCGTTGGAATTTCACGGTGCCGATAAATTAAGTCTAGCACTGGCGCGCCGTTACAGACTTTTTTGCCCAGAAAGCCGCACCAGTGCTAGTGTCTGATAGCGCTAATTATCGTCACGCTATCATGCCTTCACGATAACTGATTTTGGAATATTTCTCTGCTGCTACACTCGATGCGAACAATCAATATTGAGGAAATCTCATGCCTTGCAGCCATTCCTTTCAACTCGCACTTTGCGCTATTTTTAGCCTCGTCGCGAGTCATGCGGCGATCGCGCAAACGTATCCCACCAAACCGATCCGCATTGTTTTAGGTTTCCCACCGGGTGGTGCCACCGACATTCTCTCCCGTGATTTTGCGGCAAAGCTCGGCGAGGAATTAAGGCAGCAAGTCATCATTGAGAACAAGCCCGGTGCCGGTGGCACCATCGGTGCCGATTTGGTGGCCAAAGCGCCGCCTGATGGCTACACGCTAACTTTCGGCACCTCGAGCAATCATGCGATCGCCGTCAGCCTCTACAAAAAACTGCCCTACGACCCCGTGAAAGATTTCGCGCCGATCACCATGCTCGCAGTGTCGCAAAACGTGGTGGCGATAAATCCAGACATTCCGGCCGCCAACATTCGCGAACTGGTCGCACACGCGAAAGCGAATCCGGGAAAATTGAATTTCGGTTCCAGCGGCAACGGTACCATTTCGCATCTGACCGGCGAGATGTTCAATACATTAAACGCGACGCAAATCACGCACATTCCCTACAAAGGTAGTGCGTTCGTATTTCCCGATTTGATTTCAGGGCAGATTTCGATGATGTTCGACAGCACCATTTCAATTGCTCCGCTGCTGAAATCCGGAAAAATCAGAGCGTTGGCCGTAACCGGCGCAAAGCGCTCGAAAATCATGCCGGATTTGCCGACGGTTGCAGAATCCGGCTACCCGGGATTTGAATCAACCAATTGGTTCGGGTTTTTCGCACCCGCCGCGACGCCGAAGGACATGGTCGCGCGATTGCACGCTGCCACCGTCAAAGTACTGGCAGGCACCGAATTGCAGGAGCGATTCGCGAATCAGGGCGCAGAGGTTGTCGCCAACAAGCCGGAGGAAGCGTCTGCGATGCTCAAAGCGGATATCGCCAAGTGGGCGGAGGTCGCCAGGCGCAGCGGCGCAAAAATCGATTAGTAGCCGGAAGCCATCGAATTGGGAAAAGTCGGAAAACTGGAGGCGGGTGCCGGAATCGAACCGACGTAGACGGATTTGCAATCCGC
>JANOKK010000890.1:0-1597 GCA_031419255.1 Betaproteobacteria bacterium | reverse complement strand
GCGCTGGTGCTGGTGCTGGTCGCGCATCATTTCTATCTCGGTAAATTGATCAAGGATTTCAAGCATGACCGCAACACGCACGGCCACGTTTTCTATCGATGGTTGAATGAAATTCCGACCTTGCCGGTGCTGATCGGTATCGTCATTCTGGTCGTTGTAAAACCATTTTAGCAATCCGTCTCGATGGGCCTTTCTCATCGAGACGCACTACTCACCTTCTCCTTCGGGCGAAGGCCCGGATGAGGGGGACCGCCGTGAGCGAACATTTTTTTGCCCCGTGCCCGCGCGGCCTGTCTGGCGTTCTTGCCAACGAATTGCAGGCGCTCGGTGCGATAAACCTGCAAGCGCAGGAGGCGGGCGTGTCATTTGAAGGCGATAAAGCACTCGGCTATCGAGCCAACCTGCATTCGCGCATCGCAAGCCGAATCCTTTGGCGGGTCGCCTATTTTCCCTATGAACAGGAGCAGCACATTTACGATGCGGCATTCCTGCAACCGTGGCCGGCGTGGTTTGACGTTTCGCGCACGATCAAGGTTGAGATCAACGCGCATCGATGCCCGCTAAAGAGTCTCGATTTCATCACGCTGCGCGTCAAGGACGCGGTCTGCGACAAATTTCGCGAGCAGGTGGACGCCCGTCCCTCTGTCGATGCGCGCGCGCCGGATATTCGCATTCACATTTTTCTCGATGCCACTCACGCGACGTTATACATCGATCTCTCAGGCGAACCGTTGTTCAAGCGCGGCCTGCGCGATCACACCGGCGAAGCGCCGCTGAAAAAAAATCTCGCGGCGGGCATCATCAAATTATCCGGATGGGACGGCAATGAGGCGTTCATGGATCCGATGTGCGGCAGCGGCACGTTTTTGATTGAAGCCGCCGAAATGTCGCTCAACATTGCACCCGGATTGTCGGGCGATCGATTGCGTGAATTCGCGTTCACAAAGTTGAAGGATTTTGACCGCGCGATGTGGGAAGCGGAAGTCGCTCAGGCGCGTGCGACGCGCAAACCAATACCTGCGACCCCTTTGCCGATTTATGGCTCCGACAAATACGGCTACGCGATCACGGACGCGCGCGAAAATCTCACCGCCAACCTGCTCATCGATTGCGTGCATCTGAAGCAAGTCAATATTCTTGAAGTCTCCGCACCCACCGCAACCGGCGTACTGGTCACCAATCCGCCTTACGGCGAGCGGCTGGGCGAAGTGGATGATCTTGCAGCGCTGTACCCGAAGCTGGGTGACTTGCTGAAACAAAAATTCGCCGGCTGGCGCGCATACTTTTTCACGGGCGATCCGCAGTTGCCGAAGCTGGTGCGCCTTTCCGCCAGCAAACGCACGCCGCTCTTCAACGGCAAACTCGAATGTCGATTGTTCGAGTACAAGGTGATTGCGGGAAGTAATCGAAAACCGGTGCCGACGACCGGTCGATAAATTTCGGAGGAACCAGCATTGGCGGGCGTTTCCGGGCGTTTTCTGCCTAAACGCCTCGCCATTGCTTGACTTTATGGTTTTTTCAAGCCTACATCTTTCGCGTTGTCATCCTGAGCGAAGCGAAGGATCTCGTGATGACGAGATCCTTCGCTTCGCTCAGG
>JANOKK010000889.1:0-3323 GCA_031419255.1 Betaproteobacteria bacterium | reverse complement strand
TCCGAAGCTGGTGCAATCGTTCGGCATCAATGTGCCGCTGATGATGACGCTGACCTACGCGTTCGGCGTCGGCTTGGCGGGACTCGCGGGCGTGATGGCGGCACCGGTCTATCTGGTCAATCCAACGATGGGGTCGGGCATCATCATCGTCGTGTTCGCGGTGGTGGTCATCGGCGGTATGGGTTCGATACTGGGTTCCATCCTTACCGGTCTGGCGCTCGGGCTGATTGAAGGCCTCACCAAAGTTTTTTATCCGGAAGCCTCATCGACCGTGGTGTTTATCATCATGGCAATTGTGTTGCTGATTCGACCGGCGGGATTGTTCGGGCGGGAAAAATGAAAAACAAGACCGCGATTTTCTACCTGTTTTTGCTCGCGGCGGCGTGCGTGGCACCCTTCGTCGGCTATCCGCTGTTCCTGATGAAGTGTCTTTGCTTCGCGCTATTTGCCTGCGCGTTCAATCTGCTGATCGGTTATACCGGCTTGCTGTCGTTCGGTCACGCGATGTTCTTTGGTTTCGCCGCCTACGCGTGCGGGCATGCGGCAAAAGTGTGGGGTTGGACGCCGGAACTGGCGATCATTTTCGGTACCGCGTCGGCAGCCTTGATCGGCCTTCTGGTGGGCTGGCTCGCGGTGCGGCGGCAGGGCATTTATTTTGCGATGGTGACGCTGGCGCTTTCGCAGATGGTGTATTTCATCTGCGTGCAAGCGCCGTTCACCTACGCCGAGGACGGCATCCAGAGCATCCCGCGCGGCAAGTTGCTCGGGATGTTTGATTTGCGCGACGACAAAGTCATGTACTTTTTCGTGCTGGCGATTTTCGTCGCCGCATTCTGGCTGATCAACCGCGTGATTCATTCGCCGTTCGGCCAAGTGCTGAAATCGATCCGCGAAAACGAGCCGCGCGCGCTATCGCTGGGTTACGACGTCGATAAATACAAACTGGTGGCATTCATACTCTCGGCCGCATTGGCGGGTTTGGCAGGTGCCACCAAATCGCTGGCACTTGGGCTTGCGACACTGACCGACGTGACCTGGCAAATGTCTGGCGAAGTGGTGCTGATGACACTGCTCGGCGGCATGGGCACCATCCTCGGGCCGGTGGTGGGTGCCTCCGCCATCATCGCGATGCAAAACTACCTCTCCGGCTTCGGCTCATGGGTAACGATCATCATGGGTGCCACATTCGTCATCTGCGTGCTCGCGTTCCGGCGCGGGATCGTGGGCGAAATTGAGCATCGGTTGTTGCGGAAGAAGTAGGCATTTGGCGGCGGAGTAACGGGTATACAGTCAAGGACTGGCGAGGTGACTGGGGCGAAAGTGGCTTGAGAAGCCCGTGGGTATTGGGGTTTTGCTCGATTGTGCTGAGAAAATGGCGGCAACCAACACAATTCGTGCCCGACCATATTTCCCTTTCCAAATTCACCACGGATCAGTTGTCCGCGAGGCGTGGAATCCGTAGCGTGGGTCAGGCGTTGCGAAGTGTCGCGTCGATACTATAGCTGCCGCCACCGGCAACAGCAAAATACAAAAACACAAAGCAATACATCACGGCCAGCTCACCTTTATTGAGTATCGGCAAAAAGCTTGCTGGCGCATGCGCCATGAAATACGCGACCGCCATCATGCCGGACAAAATGAATGCGACGGGGCGGGTGAATAGCCCCAGCACAATCAACACACCGCCACCAAGCTCCAGCACGCCGGCAAGTCCCATGAGCGACATCAATTGCAATCCGTCGAACATCGCATTGTGTGGCGCGCCCAGCAGTTTGGAACTGCCGTGCTGAAGGAAAAGAAATCCCGTGACTATCCGTAAAACACCGTGGAGTCGCGGTGACCAGGTTGAGTAAAAGGCCGGATTGGGTGTCATCGAAATCTCCTGTCAATATTAGAGGGGTTAGCGTCAAGTGGCATTTACACGGGTCGAAAACTACCGCCAGACGCGCCTGATCGCCAGCAAGAAGCACAGCGTATTGCGGGGTGGCTTTTGCAAATCGCGCCAATTTCCCGGAATCCACTGCGCTACGTCCGGGCTACCGATGGCTTGACTGAGTGCCATTCGGGATCAAAGTTGGCAACATTTGCGCAGGCCGCGAGATTACCCGCTCTCCGATCACACATGCGCGTCCGTCGTCGGCCGTCTGGATCAATCGGCTAATCGTCCTTTTCTTTTTTCTGCTTTTTTTCCTTCTTGGCTTTCTTCGGCTCGTATTCGGCGGACTTCACGAAATAGACCGGCGTCCCGCAGGCGTTGTATCTGCTGCAATGCTTGCGCCAGTTTTTGGCATGGCCCGGCGGCACGTGCAGGTAGATCGGCTGCACTTGCACCGGCTGTGGCTGCCGAACGATGATCGTTGGCGTGGCATACAGGATAGGAGGCGGGCGATCGTTGCCGTAGTCGACGCGGCCATATACCCCCGGTGCCACTTCACCGGAAATAATTACCCGAATGTCGGTGCCCGCTTGCGCCGCGGGCGCAAACTGCGCGAGTAGCAACATCAAAATGGCGAGTAGGAATTTGTGCATCGTGACTCCATGAAAGGACGTTTGAACAACCGGCAAAACGTGCGCCGCTAAAAAGTGTTTGAGTACTGAATATAGATTACAGAATGTGTAAAAAAAACGGACCTGACATCGGGCACCATTCAATATCTTGCCTCCCGGCGCATGACAATCCCAAGCTCCATTGAGCTTTCCAGCCCCTTTGGTGTGTTCGTCCCAAACGCTGCACCTGTTGTTGTGTTTGCACAAGGCTCGACACGCGCAGGCAGTTTGTCAGGCGGATGACGATCCCGCATCTTTGTCCCCCACGGCGATTGGGTCGATCAACATTCGGGTCAGCGTCGGCACTCTTTGTACAGGCCGCGAGAACGCCAACGCTGACCCCGAGTGCTCCACCGCAAATTCCTTCGCTGGACACGTTCCACGCACGCGAAATTTTTCGAGGGGTAATCAATCCAAGGCTACGTAGAGGCACCATCCACGGTTCTGCACGCCGCTGCATTGGCTCACAAAAAACCTCTCGTTTTGCCGTGCATTGTTGTTCAATACACCGGAACGTATTGGATCGCACCCGTGTCGCCATCATAAATCATGTCGTATGGGAACCAGTAGATCTCTTCGTAACCATCGTCGTCTATGTAAGCGTAACCGATATAAATGGTGCCCAAATTTTCCACCTGGGACAGTCGCAATGAAGCTAACTTAAAGCCTTCAACATGCGCCATTTGTTTGTTGGTTTTGTACTTGGTAACCGCCAGGTCGCCCTTTTTGTCGTGCTTGACCTTGAGGCCCGTGATCTTGCCTTCTTTCACATCTAC
>JANOKK010000888.1:0-5410 GCA_031419255.1 Betaproteobacteria bacterium | reverse complement strand
TCGGCTTTCCCGGGCTCCGAAGTGCGCGAGATGGAGGTGAAGGGCCGCAATCTCGCCGAGGGCATTCCTCGCAGCTTCACCATCAGTTCCAATGAAATCCTCGAGGCGCTCACCGAGCCGCTGAACGCGATCGTGTCCGCGGTCAAGTCGGCCCTCGAACAAACCCCGCCCGAGCTCGGCGCCGACATCGCCGAGAAGGGCATGGTCCTCACCGGCGGCGGCGCGCTCCTGCGCGAGCTCGACCGCCTGCTGATGGAGGAGACGGGCTTGCCGGTGATCGTCGCCGACGATCCACTCACCTGCGTGGTGCGCGGTTCCGGGCGAGCATTGGAGGAGATGGACAAGTTGGGTTCGGTTTTCACCAACGAGTTGTAATGAACGTCCATTCCGTGCGCCCCGGGCGCGGCGGATCGCAAGGCCCGCGTCGCAATCAATCCTTGATGAAATATCCGGGATAGCCTCGTGTCCGCCTATCAGGATAATTTTTTCGCGCGCGGCCCCAGTGGACTCGCTCGCCTGACGTTTTTTTCGCTCGTCGCCATCGCCGTGATGGTTGCCGACCATCGCTTTCAGGCGCTGTCAATGGTGCGTTTGGGCGTATCGGCCGCGATCGCGCCGATCGAGCAGGCATTGCGCTTTCCGGTGATCGTCGCACGCCATGGCGGCGAGTACTTTTCGGACCAGAAACGCCTGATGGATGAGAACGCGCGCCTCAAAGGCGAAGTGCTGGAACTTGCGGCGGCGTCCCAACAAGCGAAGCTGATCCGCACCGAGCAAGCCTACCTTGGCGTGCTGGCCGCCGCAAACGAGCGCTTCGGCGATCGCGGCGTGGTGGCCGAAATCATTCGCGATGCGCGCAACCCATTCGCCCGCAAATTGATCATCGACAAAGGCCGTACACAGGGCCTGGTGGCGGGCCTTGCAGTGATCGACGGCAAAGGCGTCATCGGACAAGTAACCGCCGTTGGCATGCTCTCATCCGAAGTGACGTTGACCACCGAGAAAAACCAGGCAGTGCCGGTGATGGTGGTGCGAAACGGCGTGCGCGCGATCGCAGTCGGCACCGGGCGCGAAGGCACCATTGACGTACCGTTCATTCCCGTGGGCGCGGATGTGCAAGTGGGCGACGCACTGGTCACCTCAGGGATCGACGGAACCTATCCGGCGGGGCTATCCGTAGCAATGGTCACGGTGGTCGACAAGAATCCTGCGTTTCCGTTTGCGCGCATTTCGGCCAATCCGGCCGCCGGCACCGATCAACACCGCTTCGTGAAAGTATTGATACGGCAAGAGCTACACGACTATCCGCGCCCCGACGTGAAGGCCGACGAAAAACGCCCTGCGCGCGAGCGCGGCAGCAATCCGAAACGACGCGAACCACGCTGATGGACTTATCGCCTATCTCGCACGAACCGATGCGCCCACCGGCACCGTTACGATTGCTGGTGGGATCGATCGCGTTTGCCTTCATTCTTAATTTGCTTCCGTGGAGCGGCGCGTTGCTGCGTGCACATCCGGATTTTGTGTTGCTGGTGCTGCTCTATTGGAGCGTGAGCCAGCCGCGCAGTATCGGCCAGGGCGCGGGATTCGCGTTCGGCCTGGTGATGGATGTGGCCGACAGCGTGCTGCTCGGCCAACACGCGCTGGTGTACGTGGTGGCGATTTATCTCGCGCAATTATTGCGGCTGCGCATCCTGCAATTGAGTCTGCTTGAGCAGGCATTGCATGTCGGCGCGATCCTGGTGCTTGCGCAGGTGATCGTGGTGATGCTTAATTTTTCGCTGGGCCGAGAGTTTCCCGGCATGCTGCTGGCGCTCTCGCCGGTACTCGGCGCGGCGCTGTGGCCACCGCTCGATTTCGTCGCGAATCTGCCGCGTTTTCGTCGTGCGTCGCGGCAAACCACGATGATGCATTAATTTCTCGATGGAAATGACGCAGCGATGATCGGCACGGCCATCAAGAATCGGGAAGCGGAACTCACGGTGTTCCGCGCACGCGCACTATTTGCGGGTATCTGCGTCATCATTGCATTCGTAATTCTCGCCGGACGCATGGTGTATTTGCAGGTGATCAAGCGCAACCACTTTCACACGCTCGCCGAAGCGAATCGCATCTCGGTGGTACCGGTGGTGCCGAACCGCGGCCTCATTCTGGATCGCAACGGCGAAGTGATTGCCGCCAACTATTCCGCGTACACGCTCGAAGTCATGCCGTCGCGCGTCGCCAATCTCGATCGCGCGCTCGACGAGCTTTCCACCGTCATCGACATCCAGGCGCGCGATCGCCGGCGCTTCAAGAAACTCATGGAAGAGAGCAAGAATTTCGAGTCGCTGCCGATCCGCACGCGCTTGTCGGATGAAGAAATCGCGCGCTTCGCGGTTAATCGCTATCGTTTTCCCGGCTTTGATATTCAGGCGCGCCTGTTCCGCAATTATCCCCACGGTGAAGTCGCCTCCCACGCGATCGGCTACATCGGTCGCATCAACGATGCCGAGGTCAAGAAGATCGAGGCAGGCGGACTTGCGGCGAATTACAAAGGTACGGATCATATCGGCAAGCTCGGCATTGAGGGCAGCTATGAAGCTGAACTGCACGGCAAGACCGGTGCCGAGCAAGTTGAGATCGATGCGGGCGGTCGCGCGATCCGCTCGCTCGCCAAATCGATGCCGATTGCGGGCAACAATCTCACCCTGACCATCGACATCAAATTGCAGCGCGCCATCGAAGACACCTTCGGCGAGCGGCGCGGCGCGATGGTGGCGATCGATCCGCGCAACGGCGAAATTCTCGCGCTGATTTCTCGGCCCGCGTTTGATCCGAGTCTGTTTGTCGATGGGATCGATCCGCAGAATTGGGATTTGCTGAATACCTCCGCCGATCGGCCGCTGCTGAATCGTGCGCTGCAAGGTGCCTATCCGCCGGGCTCGACCATTAAGCCGTTTCTCGCGCTGGCCGCACTCGAATCCGGCAAGCGCACCACCACGCAAGGCATTTCCGATCCGGGTTTCTTTGCGTTGCCCGGTGTCGCGCACCGCTGGAACGACGACAAAAAAGGCGGTCACGGTTTCGTCGATATGTACAAATCGATCGTCGAATCCTGCGACACTTACTACTATCAGTTGGCTGCCGATACCGATATCGACAAGACGGCCGAATTTCTCGGCTTGCTCGGTTTCGGCAGCAAAACCGGGGTCGATATCGACGGCGAGAAAGAAGGCGTACTGCCCTCACGCGCATGGAAAGAAAAGCGCTTCGCGAAAGCGGCGTCGGATGGCCGCAAATGGTATTTGGGCGACAGCATCTCGGCTGGTATCGGTCAAGGCTACAACGCCTACACGCCAATGCAACTTGCACATGCCATTGCCGCCATCGCCAATGATGGCGTGGCCTACAAGCCGCATCTGGTGCGCCAAGTCACCGACGCCGTTACCGGCGAGATCCGGCCCGTCGCCCCAGTGATCGACGCTCGATTGCCGTTGAAGCCGGAGAACATCGCCTTCATTAAACGCGCGCTCGAAGGTGTGGCAAAGGAAGGCACCGGCGCGCGCGCATTCGCCAAAGCATCTTACACGAGCGCGGGCAAGACCGGCACCGCGCAGGTGTTCGGTTTAAAGGGGGAAAAGTACGTTGAGAGCCGCGTCGCCGAAAGATTACGCGACCATGCCTGGTACATCGCCTATGCGCCGGCCGAGAAACCGACCATTGCGCTCGCGATTTTGGTTGAGAACGGTGGCTTTGGCGGTGTCGTTGCGGCGCCCATGGCGCGCGCCGTGTTCGACTACCACCTGCTCGGAAAATTGCCCGATCCGCAATTGAAGAAGACCCCGGAAGCCAATGTTAAAGACACTGACTAACCGGCTCTTCGATACCGCCACGCGCCGCCTAGATGGCCCGCTGATGGTGACGCTGATCGTACTGGGGGCGCTATCGTTTACGGTGGTGTACTCGGCCTCGGGCGGCACCTCGTTTGATCGCGCACTGGGGCAAATGCGCAATTTCGCGGTCGCACTGGTGGCGCTGTGGATCATCGCCAATATTCCGCCACAACAATTGATGCGCCTCGCAATTCCGATTTACATCGTCGGCTTGTTGCTGTTGCTGGGCGTGGCACTTGGCGGCGAAATCCGCAATGGCGCGCGACGCTGGCTGAATTTGGGGGTCGCGGTGATCCAACCTTCCGAGATCATGAAAGTCGGCGTGCCGCTGATGCTGGCGTGGTACTTCCACCGCAAGGAAGAAGGGCTCGCGCTGAAGGACTTCATCATCGCCGGTTTAATCCTGATGCTGCCAGTCGGGCTAGTGGTACGGCAGCCGGATCTGGGCACGGCGATTCTGATTTTCGCGTCGGGATTTTTCGTGATTTTTCTCGCTGGGCTTTCGTGGAAAATCATTCTGGGCGGTGTCATTGCGGGCGGCGCGATGATGCCGATCATGTGGAATTTTCTCCACGAATATCAAAAGCGGCGAATCTATACATTGATTGATCCGGGCGAAGATCCGCTCGGCGCGGGTTATCACATCATTCAATCGACGATCGCCATCGGCTCGGGTGGCGTGCTTGGCAAGGGTTGGCTGAACGGCAGTCAGGCGCAGCTCGATTTTATTCCTGAGCGCTCCACCGATTTCATTCTCGCGGTGTTTGGCGAGGAGTTTGGTTTGCTTGGCAATCTGCTGCTGCTGACGCTGTATCTCATCGTGATCGGTCGCGGGTTGATGATTGCAGTCAACGCACCGACCACATTTTCTCGGCTCTTGGCAGGCGCGGTAACGCTGACGTTTTTCATGTATGCGTTCGTCAATATTGGTATGGTCACCGGTATCTTGCCGGTGGTGGGGGTGCCGTTGCCGTTGGTCAGTTATGGCGGCACGGCGATATTGTCGATGCTGGTGGGTTTTGGCATCTTGATGTCGATCTCGACGCATAAAAGATTGGTGTCGACGTGATCGACCGACGCGCGGCACATTTGAGGGTAGATCGCCATTCGGCGAGGCTTTCGGCGGCATTTCTGCCTGAAAACCGCGCCAGTGCTAGGCTTTGTACTTCAATTTTTCGGTCAGCCACTTGGAATGTGAAGACTATCGCAGTGCTCGCCATTGCGCTCGGGTTGGCTGGGTGCGGTGCCACGGCAAAAAAAAATGAACCCCGGCCTGTGATCGCCAAGCCGGGTGCGTATTACCAGAACGATGGCCCCGGCAATCAGCCGCCACCGAACGTCGACCTGATCGCCGACGCGACGCCGAAAACGGAGCCGCTGCATCGCGCGGCGAATCGGCCCTACACCGTATTCGGCAAAACCTACGTGCCGAATGTATCGAGCGAGCCATTTCGTGAACAAGGCATCGCGACCTGGTATGGACGAAAATATCACGGCAACATGACCGCGATCGGCGAGACCTACGACATGTACGC
>JANOKK010000887.1:0-10221 GCA_031419255.1 Betaproteobacteria bacterium | reverse complement strand
ATGTCGACGCGCAAACAAACTATGCGTTGACCTATCGAAAATACTTTGTGGCGCGCGATCACGAGGCACCGATATATGCGGGTATCCGCGAATTACTGGCCAGTCTTGCGCGCCCCGAGCGATTTCTCGCCGTCGCCACCGGCAAGCCGCGTGCCGGGCTGGAACGTGCATTCGGACATACCGGTTTGAAAGCACACTTTCATTTTTCGCGTTGCGCCGACGAAGGATTTCCGAAGCCGCATCCCGATATGCTGCAAAAGCTGATGGATATTTCCGCAGTTGACGCGAATCGTACCTTGATGATCGGCGACACGACCCACGATCTCGAACTCGCACAAAATGCGGGTGTGGATGCGATTGCGGTCACCTACGGAGCGCATCCGCGGCGCGAACTCGTGCGCCTGCCTTCTCGGGGAGTGTTCGATTCCGTGGCGGAATTGTCGGTATGGATGAAGACAAACGCATAGATCGCATCCGGCGAATCTGCCGGCGTGACCAGTTGCTATCACCTGCGGATGGTGGCAAAGCGGTATCTTTCGAGATTCAGCGTCAAGGCGCGGTCATGCCGGCATTCGCAATCGAGTTCGGCAAGAACGTCCATGCATACGTCAACGTTTGTCCGCATCGCGGCACGTCGCTGGATTGGCAACCGGGAGAGGTGTTCGACGAAACTGGCTTATACTTGATCTGCGCAACACATGGCGCTTTGTTCGAGCCCGACACAGGCCTTTGTGTCGCCGGGCCGTGCCAAGGCGCAACCCTGACAAAAATACCATTGAAACTGGACGCACCGTATGTCGTGCTTGCGCACGATATTCTCGGCAATTTCACCGACGCATGAAGTGAGCGAATGGAAACTTCTCCGCAAACCGTAGGCTTGCCCAGTAGTGTTTTGGAGACGCTTGCGCAGGATCTGCTTGTCGAACAACGCCGCAACCGCCGCTGGCGGATCGCGCTTAGCCTCGGCTGGTTGTCATTTTTTTTCCTGCTGTTGTTCATTGCATTGGGTTGGGCAAGTGGAAAGCGCGAAGGCGGCTCGACCGAAAAACACACATCGCTGGTTGAACTCAAAGGCGCGATCGCGGCCGATTCCAAAGCCTCGGCGGATCGGATTATCGGCGCATTGCAGCAGGCTTTCAAGGATAAGAATACGCAAGGTGTTGTATTGCGCATCAATAGCCCGGGCGGCAGCCCGGTTCAAGCCGGCTACATCAACGATGAAATTCGACGCCTTCGCGCGAAACACAAAGACATCCCGCTGTACGTAGTTGTGCAGGATATTTGCGCCTCTGGTGGTTACTATGTCGCGGCGGCGGCCGATAAAATATTTGTCGACAAGGCGTCCATCGTCGGTTCCATCGGCGTGTTGATGGACGGATTTGGATTTACTGGCGCGATGGAAAAGCTCGGCGTCGAGCGGCGCTTGATCACTGCGGGAGAAAACAAAGGATTTCTGGATGCGTTTTCGCCGGCCAATCCTGAACAACAGAAGTTAGCGGGGCAAATGGTTTCGGAGATTCATCAGCAATTCATCAAAGTCGTCAGAGAGGGGCGTGGCAAGCGCCTGAAAGAATCGCCGGATCTTTTCTCCGGGCTGGTCTGGTCGGGTGCTACGAGCATCGAACTTGGGCTCGCAGATGGACTGGGTGGGCTCGATTTTGTCGCGCGAGAGATCATCAAGGCGGAACTGGTTGTCGACTACACGCCGGACGACACATTTTCCGAGCAATTGGCGCGCAGGCTGGGCGCGTCCGCCGCAGAAACCATCATGACAAGGATATTGCCGGCAGCATCATCTGGCGGGACGGTATTGCGTTGAAAGGTGGCGCGCACTTCGCTAAGCGGGTGGATTCGTGAACCTTGCCCACATCGACAGTCGGAATCCGATCAGAAGACTTTCTGCAGTGAGCTGAAACGAACATGGCGCGGATTGCCCCAACTGCAACTACGAATGTCGCGGTGCCACAGGTAGGCACTTTTTCGGCCTCGCACAGCGATGATCGCGTACGGCATGCTTCGAGCATCAATTTGCGTATCATAGCGGGATTTGCGGCGACAACGCTCGCGGTTGCATTAGTCATCGGCGTGGTCGCAATGCGTATGGGTTCCGATGGCGGCCTTGCGCCCGAGATTGCGGAGCGCATGCGCAATCAATTGCTGTGGTGGGGGTTCGGTGCAGTGCTGGTGTCCGCACTGCTGGGTGCGATTTTCGCGCGCTACATCGGTGAACCCATTCGCCGATTGACGGAACGTCTGACGCGCGAGGATTTCCGGGAATTTGCCGGCAGCGGCGGCAAACACCGGGATTACGCCGAGCTCGATGAACTTAGCCGCGCGATTCAATCGCTTGCGGTATCGGTCAGGGCCCGCGAAACCGCACTGTCGGAGAGCGAACGAAAATTCCGCGAAGCGTTCGACCTGGTCGGGGTCGGCTTAACACAAGTCGACCGAGATGGCCGTTTCACGCTCGTGAACAAACGATTTTGCGAAATGCTCGGCTACACCGCCGCAGAATTGATTGGCAAAAGCTTCGTCGATGTCACGCATCCCGACGATCAACGCGACGATGAAGCACTTATCCGCGACGCATTTGTAAAGGGCCGCACGCTGCCGATCAGCAAGGAAAAACGCTATGTGCGCAATGACGGATCGGTGATCTGGGCGCAACGTTCGGGCGTGGTGGTGCGCGACGTGACCGGCGAGCCGATGTATGCGCTTGGATCGATCGAGGATGTTTCACAATTTCGCGCCTCGCAGGAAACGCTTCAGGCGCTCAATGAGTCATTGCGTGCGGTCGTCGATACATCGCCGCTGGCCATTTACGCCGTCACCGCAGATGGTATTGTTTCTCTCTGGAATCCCGCTGCGGAAAAAGTGTTTGGTGTGTCGCGCCTGACGGCTATCGGCGCGGAATCGCCACTGGTGACACGAGAAAACGCCGAGCGCGTGCTCGACCTGCGGCGACGCGTGATGTCGGGAGAGACCGTATACAACCATGAAATTGTTTGGCGGCGACAAGATGGTGCGGAATTCGAGTTCAGCGTCGCGGCGGCGCCAATGCGCGGCGCACAAATGGAAATCAACGGGATACTCATAACGTGCAGCGATATCACCAGCCTGAAGGAAACGTCTCGCGCGCTGGATCAGCACTTGCGTTTCACCCAGGAACTGTTGGAAGTGTTTCCTTCGCCAATTTTCTATCGGCGCGCGGAGGGTGCCTATCTTGGTTTCAATCGCGCGTGGGAGTTGTTTTTTTCCAAACGCCGCGAGGATTGGATTGGCAAGCGCCCACAAGATTTTCTGTCAGCGGATATGGCGGCACTGGCGGAAATTGAAGATCGAAACGTGCTTTCGACCGGCAGAACGTTTGTCGCCGAGACCGTCGTCAAAGACGGGCGTGGGTTGGAACGGCACGTGGTTCGCCACATCAGCCAGTTTACCGACGCCAACGGGCGGCCTGCCGGCGTGATCGGGGTGCTGACGGATATCAGCGATTTCAAGCAAGCTGCGATGGCATTGGAAGCCTCCGAAGGGCGCTTCAAGGCGTTGACCGAAAGCGCGATGGACATAGTGACCGTGCTCGATATCGACGGCATCATCCGTTACCAGAGTCCATCGGTAAAACACATGCTTGGCTACGAACCCGCCGACATGCTCGGCAAATGCCAATTTGATCTTGTTCATCGTGATGATGCCGAAAAAATGCGTTCGGATTTCTGCGAGTTGCTGGCGCGTGGACAAATGGAACGCGCGATCGAATTCCGCGTGGTTCGCAGTGACGGCGAGTGGCGCACGCTAGAGGCTATCGGCAAGAATTGCCTGAGTGTTCCCGGCGTGGGCGGAATCATCGTCAACACCCGCGACATCACTGAGCGAAAGAATATCGAGGCGCGCATCCAGCATCTCGCGTTTCATGATGCGTTGACCGGCTTGCCCAACCGTTCCCTGATGCAAGATCGCGTTTCGCAGGCAATCGGGCGTGCGATGCGGTCGACGAAACGCTTCGCGGTAATGTTCATCGATATCGACAATTTCAAAAACATCAATGACACGCTCGGTCACGATGTTGGCGACGACTTGTTGCGGCAGATCGCCACACGTCTGATCGAATCGGTTCGCACCCATGACACCATTGCCCGCCAGGGCGGCGACGAATTTATTGTGCTGCTCGATCAACTCGATGGGCATCAGGGGGCAACGCGGGTCGCGCAGAAAATTCTCGACGCACTTCGATCAGCGTTTCAGGTAGGCGGAGTCGAACAGCATGTGTCGGGTTCGATCGGTATCGCCTTGTATCCCGACGATGGGCGCGATCCGCCAACGTTGCTTAAAAATGCCGACACGGCGATGTTCCATGGCAAGTCGCTTGGCAAAAACACCTACCAGTTTTTCACGCCGCAAATGAATGTTGCGGTCAAGCGCCGTGCCGCGATGGAGTCCAATCTGCGGGCGGCGGTCAATAACGGCGATTTCACGCTCGTGTATCAGCCGCAGATTGATCTCAATACCGGTGAAATTGTCGCCTTTGAGGCGCTCGTCAGATGGTTGCATGAAGATGGCGGGACCATGATGCCCGGCGAATTCATTCCACTTGCAGAAGAAACCGGCTTGATTAATAACATCGGTGAGTGGGTATTGCGCGAAGCCTGTCGCCAGTCGGTGGCGTGGCTCGGTGAGGGCTTCCCACCGAGGCGCATGGCGGTCAATCTCTCTGCGCGACAGTTGGTAGATAAAGGCTTTGTGGATTTGCTCGTGTCGATACTCAAGGAAACCGGCCTGGATGCGAGTTCGCTTGAATTGGAAATTACCGAAAGCCAGGTCATGCGCCAGGGCGAGAGCAGTGTTACGCTGCTCAATGAAATCGCCGCGTTGGGCGTGCATCTTGCGGTGGATGACTTCGGCACCGGTTATTCGAGCCTGTCGTATCTGAAGCGCCTGCCTTTTGGCAAACTCAAAATCGATCAGAGCTTCGTGCGTGACATCACTGTCGATCCGAACGATACCGCGATCGTCGTGGCCATCATTAGTATGGCGAGCAGCCTGGAACTCGACATCATTGCCGAAGGCATTGAGACGGCAGGGCAATTGACGCTGTTGCGCGCAAAAGGTTGCAGTGTGGGGCAGGGCTACTACTTCAGCGTGCCTAAGTCGGCGAGAGAACTGCTGCCGATGCTTGCGCTGAAATCAATTTTCGAGACACCTGTGGAATCACGAGTCTTCTGAATTTTGCCCCGCCCTGTCGCGGGCGAGAGCCGAGTCGCGATGAGCCAATGGGTTACTTTGCCAGCAGCAAAAACAAAGCGGGTTTGGCAGGCGCGATATTGGGTGACTTTCGCCATGCTGCCACCGGTTGTTGAATGATGACCTGGTCAGATCCCGTCAAATCGCTGGCGACGCAGAGTTTGGTTGCCGGTGAAAGTGTTTCGATCAGGTCGGCCAACATGGCTTCATTGCGGTACGGCGTTTCGATAAAAATTTGCGTCATGTCGCGCTGCCGCGATTCCCGTTCGAGCTCCCGGATCGCCAATATTTTTGCTGCTTTCTCCCTCGGCAGATAGCCATGGAAAGCAAACCTCTGTCCGTTGAGTCCGCTCGCCATCAGTCCCAGAAGTATTGAGGATGGCCCGACCAGCGGCATAACGTCGATGCCACGTTGATGCGCCAGATCGACGACCACTGCTCCAGGATCCGCGACACCCGGCGCACCCGCCTCCGACACCAGACCGACATCGTGACCATCAAATAGCGGCGCGAGCATTTCAGCCAACTTATTGTCATCGACATTGGCAGTCAATTCGCATATCGAAATGTCTCGCAATGGTCGAGTTACACCCAGCGTTTTCAAAAATGCCCGCGCCGTTTTGGCGTTTTCGGCAATGTAGTGATCAAGCCGCATTGCGATCGCGGTCACCTCGCGTGGCAGAATATTGTCTGGCGAAAACGATGCTGACAAGTTGGTGGGAATCAGAAACAAAGTGCCACGGGCGCTCATGCCAGCACATCGAATCCTTCTTCGCCAAGCATCGAGCACAAGGCAATAAGTGGCAGGCCGACCAGCGCAGTGGGGTCCTCGCTTTGCATTGACTCGATCAGCGCGATGCCGAGCCCTTCCGATTTGGCGCTACCGGCACAGTCAAGCGCATCTTCGCGGTCAAGGTAATGTTCGATTTCGGCGTCGGAGCAATTCCGAAAGCGCACGGTGGTCGCGACAATCGTCGATTGGGCGCGCCCTGAGTCGGAGTTGACGAGGGCAATTCCGCTGTGAAAAACCAGACATTTTGTGCGCATCGTTTGCAATTGCCGGCGTGCCGCGTCGCGCGTTCCTGGTTTGCCAATGGGGTGGCCATCGAGTTCGGCAACCTGATCGGAACCGATAATCAATGCTCCGGGGTGCTTGGCCGCGATGCTGTTTGCCTTCACCAACGACAATCTACGCGCGGTCTCTGGCGGCGTTTCTTGAGGCAACGGAGATTCGTCGGCGTCAGGCTTGCAGGTCGTAAACGGTATTTTCAACCGCTGCAACAGTTCGGCGCGGTAGCGGGATGTCGACGCCAGAATAATTTTCTTCTTCAAAATCAATCACTTTTTGACTAAATGGCGTCAAAATCATATCATGCTCATCCGTCGAGAAAGCGCTTTCCGTATGTCCGATACTATTCAAATTGAGCGATTCGCCCGTCAGAAGCAGACAATTTCGGGCCAATGTCGACCGAGCGAATTGGCACCACTGGCCGATTATTTGGCGGCTGAAGAAGGAGAAATCCGGTTTTCATTCCGCGGTAGTGAATTGACGGATGCCGCAGGTGGTCAAAAGCGGTGTATTCGGTGTATAATTTTGGGTTGGTTTTTGGTGTCGGATCCGTTGAACTTGAAGCCTGCACGGCATGACCTCGACATCGATAGCCGCCTCGTCGTGGTTCGCGATGAATCGGCATTGCCGCCGCTTCAATTTGAATCCGACGACGAGGATTACATTGTTTGCGCCGGCGAAATGAATGTGCTGGAGCGGGTTGCGGAGGAAATTCTCCTTAGCTTGCCGACGGCATTTATGCGTGGTGACGTGCCAGGCGTGAAATCGGTGAGATCCAGTTCGGACGCCGCAACCCGGACGGCGACAACGACGGGCACCGCGAATGGCGCGGTTGTAAAAATTTCTCCATTCGCACGGTTGGTAGAGTTAAAAAAGAAATAGTTCGAAATATCAGGTGCGCGGTACCGATTGCACAGAATTCCAGAATCATTGACTAAGCAAGGAGCAACATCATGGCAGTCCAACAGAACAAGAAATCCCCATCCAAGCGCGGCATGCATCGCGCGCATGATTTTCTGACCACGCCGGCGCTTGCGGTAGAGCCGACGACGGGTGAGACGCACTTGCGCCATCACATCAGCCCGACCGGTTATTACCGCGGTCGCAAGGTTATCAAGACCAAGGCCGACGAATAATCCGCGCCAGTCGAATTGCCGACATTAAAAGGTAGACTGCAAGAAAAGTCTTGGTAGGGGCTTTTCCAAACTATGCAGATCACCATAGCGATCGATGCGATGGGCGGTGACCACGGCCCGTCGTCAACCGTTCCGGCGGCATTGCAATTCCTCAACAGATCTAGCGACTGCGGAGTGCTGCTGGTCGGCAATCCGGTCGCCATTCAGACGGAACTTGACCGCCATCACGCGGTCGATGTGGTTGGAAGAGATTCGCCGCGCCTTCGGGTCGTGCAGGCGAGCGAAGTGGTGGGCATGGACGAGGATATTCGCTCAGCCATCCGCAACAAAAAGAACTCGTCGATGCGTATCGCCATCGACCTCGTCAAATCCGGTGAGGCCCACGCCTGTGTATCGGCCGGCAATACGGGAGCCCTCATGGGCACCGCCAAATTTGTACTTAAAACACTACCGGGCATAGACCGTCCTGCCATTTGTGCAGCACTGCCTACGCGGCACGGTGTTGTCTATGTGCTGGATCTAGGTGCCAACGCGCAATGCACGCCCGCGCACCTGCTGCAATTCGGCATCATGGGTGCGATGCTTTGCACGGCGGTCGAAGGCAAGAAAAATCCAACCGTCGGTTTGTTGAATATCGGCTCGGAAGATATCAAGGGCAACGAGAGTGTGAAAGCGGCTGGGGAATTGCTCAAATCTAGCCACCTCAATTTTTTCGGCAACGTTGAAGGCACCGATATTTACAAGGGCACCACTGACGTGGTGGTCTGCGATGGCTTCGTTGGCAACGTCATGTTAAAGACGTCGGAAGGCATGGCGAAAATGGTGGGAGAATTTCTCAAGCTGGAATATCAAAATGGCATTTACAGCAAATTGGCGGCATTTGTTTCACTGCCGGTACTCTCGCGTTTCAAGCATCGTATGGATCATCGCCGATACAACGGTGCCGCATTGCTCGGGCTTCAGGGTGTGGTCGTAAAAAGTCACGGCTCGGCTGATGCGGTCGCGTTTTCGCATGCGCTCAGTCGGGCGGCGGCCGAAGTCGAACATGGCTTGCTCGGTCTCATCACGGCCGAAATAAAGCGTTTACACGAGGAAGGTTTCTTGATTCCGCAAATAGCGATACCAGAGGCGGTGCGAGCATGATTTATTCGCGCATCATCGGTACCGGCAGTTATTTGCCGGAACGCGTCGTCACCAATCAGGATCTCGAAAAAATTGTCGACACCAACGACGAGTGGATTGTGTCGCGCACCGGCATTCGCGAGCGTCACTACGCGGCCGATCATCAGGACGCGAGCGATCTGGCGCTTGAAGCCTGCAAGCGCGCAATGCACGCGGCGCATGTTCACGGCGACGAAATCGATTTGATCATTGTCGCGACATCGACCCCGGACATGGTTTTCCCCTCGACAGCCTGCATACTTCAGGACAAATTGGGCATTCGCCACAGTGTTGCGTTCGATATTCAGGCGGTGTGTTCAGGCTTTGTGTTCGGGCTCGCAACGGTGGATCAATTCATCCGTGGTGGCGCATTCAAATGCGCGTTGGTGGTCGGCACCGAGGTGTTTTCGCGCATCATGAATTGGCAGGATCGTGGCACCTGTGTGTTGTTCGGCGACGGTGCCGGTGCGGTCGTGGTCAAGGCGTCCAACGCGCCAGGCATATTGACGACCCACTTGCACACAGACGGTAGTTATCGCGATGTACTGTGTACGCCGGGTACCGTGCAAAACGGCAAGATTCGTGGCAGTCCACTGCTCGCAATGGAAGGTGGCGCGGTCTATAAGTTCGCGGTGAAGGCATTCGAGGAGGTCGCATGGGAAGCATTGAATGCGAACGGGATGCAGCCATCCGCCATCGATTGGTTCATCTGCCACCAAGCCAACCGGCGCATCATCATGCACGCCGCGAAAAAACTGGATTTGCCCGACGACAAAGTCGTGGTCACTGTCGATCGTCACGGCAATACTTCGGCCGCCTCGATTCCCCTCGCGCTGGATGTCACGGTGCGCGAAGGCAAAATCAAACCGGGTGACAACGTCTTGATGGCGGCGTTGGGCGGTGGTTTTGCCTGGGGTGCGGTGCTTTTGAAATGGTAAACGAAAACAAACCGCGATTCGCCATCGTGTTCGCGGGCCAGGGCTCGCAATCGCTTGGCATGATGAATGGTTTCGGTGACATGCCGGTGGTGCGGCGCACGTTTGATGAAGCCTCCGCAATGCTCGGATTCGACGTCTGGAAGCTGGCGGCAGAAGGCCCCGCCGATGTACAAAACCAGACTGCCAATACGCAACCGCTGATGTTGACGGCGGGTGTGGCGACCTGGCGCGCCTGGCAGGAAAAAGGCGGTACCTCGCCCGCGTTTTTTGCCGGTCACAGCTTGGGTGAATACACCGCGTTGGTTGCATCCAATGCGCTTCTATTTACCGATGCATTGCCGCTGGTGCGATTTCGCGCGCAGGCAATGCAGGATGCAGTCCCCGAAGGTGTCGGTGGCATTGCGGCAATTCTCGGCTTGGACATTCCCCAAGTAGTGGCGGTTTGCGAGGATGCCGCAAAAGGCGATGTGCTTGAGGCGGTGAATCTCAATTCTCCCGGACAAATTGTCATCGCCGGTCATCGAGCCGCCGTCGAGCGCGGGATGGCGTTGGCGAAGGAGCGCGGCGCAAAGCGCGCACTGATGTTGCCGATGAGCGCGCCTTCGCATTGTGCGCTGATGAAACCAGCCGCAGAAAAGCTGGCCGAGTACCTTAAGAACGCCGCGCTCTCAGTGCC
>JANOKK010000886.1:0-2087 GCA_031419255.1 Betaproteobacteria bacterium | reverse complement strand
TTGTCGTCAATTGACGACAAAAGTACAGATGGCAGAAGTCGATCTCAGCAAGCGGCAGCTATAATTCGAGCCACCATAGCTGTCACACAAGAATTTTCATTTGTCCCCCATGCTTGCCCAAGACGCTCTCGACCAACTTAAATCGCGCCTCAAATTTCAGGTTATCGGCGAGCCAGTCGGCAATCTCACGCTCGGGCGCGGGCAATGGCCGGGTCGCCAGGCGAGTGATGTGTTTGTCGCCATCGTCGAAAACAAACTTGCCAGCGGCGCATTAGGTGCAAAGGAATGCGACCGACTGGCGAGTCTGTTCAAAATTATCACGCTGAAAAAATCGCCGCTGATCATGTATCTCGATTCAGCCGGTGCCAAGGTTTCCGAAGGTTTGCCTGCATTGGGGGCATTCCGCGAAATGTACCGTGCGGCACTGGACTTGGCGGAATCGGGTGCATCGACGGTGGCCATTTGCGGTGCCAATTGCTTCGGCGGCGCGAGCATGCTCGCGAGCCTTGCCGGTACTCGCTACTACCCGGAAAACACGCGATTCGCCATGTCCGGCCCGGCGATTCTTGCGCAATCGAATGGCGTCTCGGTGCTCGATGAAATGTTTCAGGCAATTTCCAGCGCAACCATTGGCCGGGAAGGGCGCACCAAATTAGGCTCGGGCAATTTGGCGATGTCATCGGATACATTCGCCGGCCAGTTGCCCGCTGGCACCACGACCGCCGCGCGTCACACCGAGCTCGGCATTCGCCTTGAGCGATTGGGCAAGCGCGATGGGACAGCCGTCGCGGAGAAAATCGAGCGGCGCGATTTGGAAAAACTCTATCCCGAGGGATACAACATTCATGAACGCGATGGTGTGTTGACGGGCGAAGCGACTCGCGATGGCGCAACTATCGCGGTGCTCGGGATTGTTGGCGGCAAAGCGTTGGGCACGGTGCGCGCCTGGGCGTTTGCAAATGCGGCGCGACAGTTGCTGGCGTCGCCACCGAAACATTTGCATGTACTCGCCGATTGCGAAACTCACGCAACCGCGCTGGACGATGAACGCATCATGCTTTCTGCATATCTCGCCGATCTCGGCTCAGCACTTTATGCACTCAGACGTGCCGGCACCAGAATCGAGACGACCGCACTCGGCAAATTGGGCGGTGGCGTCTATGTCGCGCTGTGCGCGCCGGCCAATGTCGTGAATTTGGTACATGGCGCGGAAATTCAATTGTTGCCGGGCAAGGCGATTGCCAGCATTCTGGGTGATCGCGACGTGCCTTCGTATGTATTCGCTGACTACGCATCCGCGCGGGTTGCCGATCAAGAGCTAAAATTGGGTCTGGTGAATTGACATGAACGACAATCTCTACGCGCTATTTGCGTCGCGTTTTCCAGGCGATCGTTCGCAGACGGCCATTGAAACCGCGACTGGAAAAATTACCTCCTATGCCGATCTGGAAAGCATTACGGCGCGCTTCGCGGGAAACATTGCGGCGCTGGGTGTGCAGCCCGGCGATCGGGTCGCGGTTCAAGTTGAAAAATCGCCTGAGGCGTTGTTTCTATATCTGGCCTGCCTGAAGGCCGGCGCAGTTTATCTACCGCTCAATAGCGCGTATCAGGAAGGCGAAGTCGATTTCTTTCTGGCCGATGCCGAGCCGAAAATATTTGTGCATCAAGCCAAATCCACATGGGCAAAGGCCTTGTGCGAGAAGCGCGGTATCGCGCATCACTTCGTACTGCCGACAGAGGGTGATAATTTGGAGAACGGCTCTGGTAGCGGTTTTTGGAGCATAAATGCCCTGAAGGCCGCTCCCATGCTTGAGATTGTCCAGCGTAAATCCGACGATCTCGCCGCGATCCTTTATACCTCCGGCACCACCGGCCGCAGCAAGGGTGCGATGATCACGCATCGGAATCTCGCTTCAAACGCGCTCACATTGCATCAGTTGTGGGGATTCAAGCCGGATGACGTGTTGTTGCATGTGTTGCCGCTATTTCATGTGCATGGCCTGTTCGTCGCGTGTCATACCGCGTTGCTCAACGGTAGCAAGATGATTTTTCACGCCAAATTCGAGGCCAAGGCCGCGATTGCGGCA
>JANOKK010000885.1:0-13734 GCA_031419255.1 Betaproteobacteria bacterium | reverse complement strand
GCGCGGATGGGTCTTGGGGTCAACTTCGCCTGCTTTAATGAGTGAGCGGATCGCCGTCGGCGCGGTGTAGAAAATAGTGACTTTGTGCTTCTGAATCATTTCCCAGAAACGGCCCGCATTGGGAAACACCGGCACACCTTCAAACACAATCTGCGTGCCCCCCACTGACAGCGGGCCGTAGGCAACATACGAATGCCCCGTCACCCAACCGATGTCGGCGGTACACCAGAAAATATCGGCGGGCTTCATGTCGAAGGTCCACTTCATCGTCAGATGCGCCCACAACAAATAGCCGCCGGTGGAATGCTGGATGCCTTTTGGTTTTCCCGTTGAGCCAGACGTATAAAGGATGAACAGCGGATGCTCGGCGTTCACCCACTCGGGTTCGCAGACTTCGCTCTGTGCAGTTTCGACGTCGTGCCACCAATGGTCGCGCCCTGCCGTCATCCCCACCTTGCCGCCGGTTCGCTGGTACACGATGCACGTTTTCATGTGCTCGCAGCCGCCCATCGCGAGCGCTTCATCGACGATCGCTTTGATCGGCAGCGCCTTGCCGCCACGCATTTGTTCATCCGCCGTGAGCACCGCAATTGCCCCTGCATCGATGATGCGTTCCTGCAATGACTTCGCCGAGAAACCGCCGAACACCACCGAATGCGTGGCACCAATGCGAGCGCAGGCTTGCATCGCGATCACACCCTCGATGGTCATCGGAATGTAAATGATGACGCGGTCGCCTTTTTTGATGCCTTTTGCGCGCAGCGCATTGGCAAATTTGCAGACGCGTTTGTGCAATTCGCGATAGGTGATACGAGTGTTGGCACCGTCATCGGCCTCAAAAATAATCGCGGTCTTGTCGCCGTTGACGGCGAGATTCCGATCCAGACAATTGTAGGACGCGTTCAATTCGCCATCGTGAAACCAACGGTAGAACGGCGCCTTGGATTCATCGAGTACTTGCGTAAAGGGCTTGTGCCAGGCGAGGTTTTCTCGAGCGAGCTTCGCCCAGAAACCGGTGTAATCTTTTTCCGCTTCGGCGCACAGCGCCAGGTACGCAGGCATGCCTGAGATCGCCGCCGCTTTCACCAGTGCTTCCGGCGGATTGAAAATGCGATGTTCGGTCGAAACCGATTCAATGGAAGACATGCCGTTCTCCTCGTTGGTTTATCACTATAAACAGATTGTTGGTGGTTTTAAATTTACAACAGAAAGTTGGGTTGCGAAACTGCCGATTCACGCCATTTGTCAGACACCATTGTCCCAAGCGCGGCCGATTCGATATTAACGGCGATCAAACTGACGCGCGGCTTACAGCGTAACGGTTGGGGCGGTAAAGCTATCTTATGTCTTTTATAAGACTTATTGACGCGCTGCAACATTGGGTGTAATTTGACGATGTATTTAACTTGTGGCCGGCATCCATCAATCTGCCGCTGGCCTGCGGAGAACCCATGAAACATGCGCGTGCCGAATCACTTCCCGAATCCGACACTTTCACCGCTGGCATGCTTGGCGACTATTGGCCGGGCATTCAAATTTATTATCCGCCGGTCAAGTATGCGCCCGCGTTGGGCTTGTATGAGGATCTCGAGCAGGCGTCGCAGCGCTTCAAGAAACATGCCTCGGGCACTACATCTCATACCTTGATTTTCGACCTTGAAGACGGCTGCCGGCAAAAGGAAATGTCGCGTGAGTTGTTGCGCCGCGAATTGCCTGGAATGAAAAAGCGCAAGGAAGTGCAAGTTGCGGTGCGCATCAACCCATTTCGCACCGACGAATACGAAAAAGACTTGAAGATGATCCGCGATTTGTCGGACCACATTGATGTGGTGATGCTGGCGAAAGCGGGCGAAGCGTATGGCTCGCCAGAAATCCGCGATCTCTCGGCGGTGCTAGTCGGACTCAATCACAAGATGACGATTCAACCCATCATCGAGCATCCCAAATCGCTCAAGATCGCGCCCGACCTGATGCAGTACGCAACGGTGAAGCACGTCGTATTCGGCATTCACGATTTCTCCAAAGCGATGGGCATTCAGATCACGCCACGGCGCTGGACGATCGAGCTCGCGTACTTCATGAATCAAGTGTTGTTCGAAGCGCGTATTGCCGGCAAGGGTGTCATCGGCGGCGTGGAAACCTTGATCGGCCAATCGGCGATGCCGGAAACTTTTGTCGAGCCCGATGATGTGCGTCGCTGGCTGGATTTGCACGGCGACGAAGAATCGCGTGTGGTGTACGGCCACGCGATTGAAGAATCCGCCATGGGCATGACCGGCAAGCAGGTGATTCACCCGTTCCATATTCATCCCTGCAAAGTCGCGTACACACCCTCGCCAACGGACATCAAAACCAAAAGTGCCATTTTGAAAGCGGCGATCGAGGCTGATGCATTGCTGGGAGGTGCGATCAAATTCAACGGTGAAATGCTTGATCCACCGATGTTCGGTAAAGCGTTGCAGACACTTCTACGCGCGCATGCGTTGCATGCGTTGTCGGATGCGGATACCGCATTCGCGATCGAGGTGCTGAAGAAACTGCCGGCGCAAGTGGTGCGCGAGAACTGGCCGTATGGCGTGATCCTTTAGTAAAACTTGGGGTACTTCTGTCAACCACTGTCGTACCGGCGAATGCCGGTACCCAATTTTTGTGACCTCTTGAGTTGCAATCAACATTGGGCCCCGAAACAAGTCCGGGGAGACAGAATGGGGGTAAAAGGAATTTCCCCAGACGTAGAACGCCATTTGGCGCGGCTTTCCGGACACTTTTAGTCGCGAAGCCGCACCAGTGCTTGACTTTAAAATATCACAATAAGCAGACATGAACGCAAAAGCCTCCTTCCCCCCCTTTCCACCCTGGTCCTGGCAGATTCCGCAATTCTTCAACATCGGCACTGCCTGCACCGACGCGCATATCGGTACCGAGGTTGAAAACCGCATCGCGATGATCGTTGAAGACGACGCGCTCGGCACCGTCACCGCGACCTACACTGACCTCGCGAAACGCACCAGCCAGTTCGCGCAACTGTTGCGCAAGCACGGCGTGAATCCGGGTGACCGTGTCTTGATTCGCTTGCCGAATTGCATCGACTATCCGACCGCATTCCTGGGTGCCATGAAAGCGGGCTGCATCGCGGTGCCGAGCTCGACCTTGCTCACCGCCGAGGAAGTGTTGTACCTCGCGAAAGATTCGGGCGCGAAAGTATTGGTGATGGATCATGCAGCCTGGGAGCAAATCGCGCCGCGCATCCATGACGCGCCAGAGGCGACTTTGGCGCTATTGTCCGGCAAGGGCAGACGAATCGACGCGGCGATACCCGCGATCGATCTGAAACCCGCGCTCGACGCAATCACAGTGTGGTCGGCCCCGCACGCGACACATGCAGACGATCCCGCGTATCTCGTTTACACCTCTGGCACCACCGGTTATCCAAAAGGCGTCTTGCATGCGCACCGTGCACTGATTGGGCGCGAACCCGCTTCCGACTATTGGTTCAATTTCGACTCAAAAAGTGTCGACCGTATTTTGCATTCCGGCAAATTCAATTGGACCTACGTGCTGGGTTCGGGAATGATGGATCCGCTGTATCGCGGCAAAACCGTGATCGTTCACGAAGGCAAGAACGACGCGAACGTGTGGACGCGATTGATCGCGAAGCATCAGGCGACGATTTTCATCGGCGTGCCGACAATTTATCGGCAAATCGTGCAAAAAACCACGACCGCCAAAGCCGATGTTCCATCGCTGCGGTTTTGCATGAGCGCGGGCGAACATTTGTCCGACGATATGCTGGCCGCATGGCGCACGCGCTTTGGCATGGATATTTTCGAAGCGGTCGGCATGAGCGAATTTTCATATTACCTTTCGCAAAGCATTCATCGCCCGATCCGCGCCGGCTCGGCCGGATTTCCGCAGCCGGGGCACGACATCAAATTATTGAACCCCGACACGATGTTGCCGGTTGCCGATGGTGAGGAAGGCATGATCGCGGTGCCCGAAAGCGATCCCGGATTATTTTTGCGCTACTGGAATCAACCTGAAGAAACCGCCAAGTATCGCCACAATGGTTATTTTTTCACCGGCGATTACGCCAAGCTCGATGAAGATGGCTACCTCTGGTTTCTGGGCCGCAAAGACGACATCATCAAGAGTTTCGGCTATCGCGTATCACCGTATGAAGTCGAGCGCGTGCTGAAATCGCACCCGGCAGTGGCTGATTGCGCGTGCATCGGCGAGGAAGCGGAGAAAGATAAATTGCTGGTGGTCGCGTATGTGATCGCACAGCCGGGGGCGACGGTGACAGCGGAAGAACTACGATCATTCGGCCAGCTACATCTCGCCGCCTACAAAGCGCCGAAGCGTATATACCTCACGCGCGATTTACCCCGCACCAAGAATGGTAAAATTTTGCGTCGGGAAATCAAGCCGGAGATTGCGATTTCTGTTGCTTAAGTAAACGATCGTCATTCTGTTGTCATCGGCCTGATTCACCATTCAATTTTTTCATCCCCCGCAAAGCCACTTTGCGGGGGTTTTCCTATTTCTTTCCGGACAAAAAATGGACGAATCCAAAATCAAAATGCGCCCGCTGAAGCCGCTGCCGAACTTCATTTTCATGAGTCGTTGGCTGCAAGTGCCGCTGTACCTGGGTCTAATCGTCGCGCAGGCGATTTATGTCTACCAGTTCGGCGTCGAATTGAAGCACCTGGTGGAAGGTCTCTTCTTCACCCGTGGCGCAGCCATGACCGAAGCGGACATCATGCTGCTGGTGCTGGGCCTTATCGACGTGGTGATGATCTCGAACCTGCTAGTGATGGTGATCGTGGGCGGCTATGAAACGTTTGTCTCGCGCATGCATCTCGAAGGCCACCCTGACCAGCCGGAATGGCTTTCACATGTGAACGCGGCCGTGTTGAAAGTGAAACTCGCCACCGCCATTATCGGCATTTCGTCGATCCACCTGCTGCGTTCGTTCATCACCGCCGACAAAATGACCGAACACGCGCTAATGTGGCAAACCATCATCCACATCGCCTTTATCCTCTCCGCGCTATCCATCGCCTGGATCGACCGCATCATGGACGGCGGCAAGCCGGCACGCCCAGGCAAGCACGCAGTAGACAATTTCTAGGGGCCGACCATGACCACGATCAAACAGGAAGATTTCATCTCGTCCATCGCCGATGCCTTTCAATTCATCAGCTATTACCATCCGGTCGATTACATCAAGGCGCTGCACGAAGCGTATTTGAAAGAGGAGTCTCCCGCCGCGAAAGACGCTATCGCGCAGATCCTCATCAATTCGCGCATGGCGGCTGAGGGCCATCGGCCGATTTGCCAGGATACGGGGATTGCGATTGCATTCATCAAAGTCGGTATGGACGTTCGCTGGGACACGAAATTATCACTCGAACAATTGGTCAATGAAGGCGTTGGCCGCGCGTATAGCGATGTCAACAATCCGTTGCGTGGTTCGATGCTGACCGACCCCGACGGCAAGCGCATCAATACCGGCAACAACACGCCGGGTGTCACGCATGTGGAACTGGTTCCCGGCGACAAAGTGGAAGTGATCGTTGCGGCCAAAGGTGGCGGCTCGGAAAACAAATCCAAGTTCGCCATGCTGCTGCCTTCGGATAGCGTCGTTGATTGGGTATTGCAACAATTGCCGACCATGGGGGCCGATTGGTGCCCGCCGGGCATGCTCTCGATTGGTATTGGCGGTTCGCCTGAGAAGGCGATGTTGATTGCGAAGTGGGGCATGATGGATTCGTTCGATATTCATCAGTTGCAGGCGCGCGGCCCGAAGAATCGCGCGGAAGAATTGCGTCTGGAGATTTTCGAAAAAGTAAATGCGCTCGGTATCGGCGCACAGGGATTAGGTGGCCTTTCCACGGTGCTCGACGTCAAAGTCAACGAGTACCCCACCCATGCGGCGGGCAAGCCGGTTGCGTTGTTACCCAATTGCGCCGCCAACCGGCATGTGCATTTCACGCTCGATGGCTCCGGTCCGGCCAAGCTGGTTCCGCCGTCATTGGAAGATTGGCCCAAGCTGGTGCTCGATTTCAAATCGTCGCGGCGCGTCAATCTCGATGGCATCACCAAAGCCGAAATCGCCACCTGGAAATCGGGCGAGACGTTGCTACTTTCCGGAAAAATTCTCACCGGTCGCGATGCTGCGCATAAGCGCCTCACCGACATGATCGCCAAAGGCGAAAAATTGCCGGTGGATTTCACCAACCGATTTATCTATTACGTCGGCCCCGTGAAAGCGGTGCGCGATGAAGCCGTCGGCCCGGCCGGCCCCACCACTGCCTCGCGCATGGATCGCTTCACGCGCACCATGCTGGAGAAAACCGGCTTGATCGGCATGATTGGAAAGTCGGAACGCAAAGATGCGGCGATAGAAGCGATCAAGGACAACAAGGCGGTGTATTGCATCGCCGTCGGCGGTGCGGCATACCTCGTGTCGAAGGCGATCAAGTCCTCGAAGCTCCTCGCCTTTGAGGATCTCGGCATGGAAGCGATTTACGAATTCGATGTCAAAGACATGCCGGTGACGGTCGCGGTGGATTCTCTCGGCGATTCGGTACACAAGAGCGGTCCAAAAATTTGGCAGGCAAAAATCGGCAAGATACCCGTGGTGGTCGCCTGATCGCCGCCGTATTTTTCGCAACGCCGCACCGGCGGGCAAGATGAATTCAGTCGTCCGCGCGGGGGTTGGCGCGCCACTGCGGATTTCCGTCATCGTCGGATCAATCGGTTATCGCCGCGTTCTCGCATCCCTGATACGCTCGTCACTGCCGCAAGCGAAAATCGAAGATGTCGATCCCTACTCGCAGACGATGCGCGGCTCAGGCCTCGCGTTCGGCGGTGTCGCGGATGTGATTGTGCTCGGCGGCATCGGCACCGAGGCCGAGGCATTGTCGGGGCTGCAGCGGTTGCGCGCGCGCGACGCCTGCCCACCCATCATCCTGCTGATCAGCCACGAACTCGCGCCATTGTCGGAACGTCTCTACGAAGCCGGTGCCTCAGCGTTGTTGCTGAAAGACGCGTTGTCACGCAATGCATTGGTCTCGACGATCAATGCGCTCACAGCGGGCACGCCTGAGGCAACATCAGCACTGCCTGCGCGCCAGTACGGACAATTTACTTTCATCGCCGATGGCGAACGTACCGCGCTTGCCATCGACGGATACAAATCGCTCGCAACGCTTTCGGCGAACCCGCTGGCGCAGGTATTGTTCGCCGAATCCATCGAAACCAAGATGCGCGTGGTCGTCAAGTTGTGGCTCTCCACGCCGCACCATAACGGCGGCGACGCGCAAAATTTCTGCGAGCGGTTCGGTTATTTTTCCTCGCTCAACGGTCGCAATGTGGTGCGCTATCTTGATGCCGGTATTGCCGGATCATGGCCCTATGTGGTGCTTGAATATCTTTCCGCAGGCGATTTGCGTCGGCGTATGGCGGCCGGACTGTCGATCGATGCGGCCGTGCAAGTTCTTTACAAGATCGCGGTCGCATTGGTGGATGTGCACGCAGGTGGTTTCGCACATATGGATTTGAAGCCGGAGAATATTTTTTTTCGCGCCGAAGAAAGTATCGCACTCATCGATTTCAACATTTCCACGCGCATTGGTCAGGTCAACCGCGACCCCATCAGCGGCGACGTGATGGGCTCGCCGTTTTACATGAGTCCCGAGCAAGGCCGCGGCCAACCGATCGATGGTCGCAGCGATCTATACAGCGCAGGCATTGTTTTTTATGAAATGCTCACTGGCGTGCGGCCCTTTGAGGGTGAGAATTCCGCGCAAGTGATTTTCAAGCATCTGCACGAAGAGGTGCCGTTGTTGCCGAAGCGGATGCGCCAATTGCAACCGATCGTCGATCGCCTCCTCAATAAAAATCCGGATGAGCGTTTCACCGGTGCAGTCGAATTGATGGCGGCGTTGCAGCCATATCTGAAAATGGACGGCGACAATCACATTGGCGTGACCGATCCTTCCTCCGACGCAACACGCTGATCTCATGCAACTGCACGGTTCCGCCGACGCACTATTTTTTGCCCGATGCGCCGCGCGAGGCGGTCCGATTTTCGTGCTCACGTCGAACGCGCAGGACGCGGAACGACTGCGCGAAGAGATCACCTGGTTCGAGCCCGCACTACGCGTACATCGACTGCCGGACTGGGAAACGCTACCCTACGACCGGCTCTCGCCCCACCCCGATCTGGTGTCGGAACGCCTCGCCACGCTGTATCAATTCGCGCAGAGCCAGTTCGATGTCGGCATTGTTCCCGTCACCACCGCGATGACGCGTTTGTGTCCGCGCGAATATTTATCCGGCCGATCGTTTTTCCTCAAAACCAAATCGCGCCTTGACGTGAATCGATTGCGCGAAGATTTGGTGATGGCCGGTTACGCCAACACGTCGCAGGTGATGGCGCCGGGCGAATACGCAGTGCGCGGCGGCTTGATCGATCTCTTTCCCACTGGCAGTACGGTGCCGTATCGGATTGATTTGTTCGGCGACGAGGTGGAAGCGATTCGCACATTCGATGTCGATACGCAGCGCAGCATTTATCCCGTCAACGAAATCCGCTTGTTGCCTGCGCGCGAATTTCCGCTCGACAAAGAAGGCCAGCACCGTTTTCGCGAATCATTCCGCGACCGCTTCGAGGGCGACCCCGCCAAGAGCCGCATGTATAAAGATGTATCAACGGGCATGGCACCAAACGGGATTGAGTATTACTTGCCGCTGTTTTTTGAGTCGACCGCGACGGTTTTCGATTACCTGCCCGCCGCAACGCGCGTCTATGCGGGCGCGGATGTTGCGGCGAAGGCGGAAGACTTCTGGCTCGACACCAAATCGCGTTACGAATTGATGCGTGGAGATAAAGATCATCCATTGCTGCCGCCGATGGACGTTTTTTTGCCGACCGATGAATTGTTCGCGGGTCTAAAGCGCTTTGAGAAACTTGAACGCGCCGAGATTTTTTCGACCACGTTGCCGTTGCCAGCACTCGACGTAGACCGCCGCGCCACCGATCCACTGACCAAGTTCCGAGCCTTCGCGAACAGCTTCGATGGCAAGATTGTTATCGCCACCGAAGGCGTCGGCCGGCGCGAAACGATCGCGCGTTTTCTCGGCGAGAATGGCCTGAACACCGCGCCAGTCAACGAGTTTGGAGCGCTCGCTGTTTTTGACGGCAGCTTGGCGCTTGCCGTTGCGCCGTTGCAGGCCGGCTTTATTCTGCCTGATGAAGGCATTGCATTCGTCACCGAAAACGAGTTGTACGCCTCCGAAGTAAAACAAACCCGCCGTCGCGACAAATCGCGCGCGAGCCCGGAAGGCATGTTGCGCGACTTGGCCGAGGTCAATATCGGCGACCCGGTCGTACATTCACAGCACGGTATCGCGCGCTACGCCGGTCTGGTGACGATGGATCTCGGCGAAGGCGCGCAGGAATTCCTGGAATTGCATTACGAAGGCAGCGACAAATTGTTCGTACCGGTCGCGCAATTGGCCGTCATTTCGCGCTACACCGGTGCCAACCCCGACACCGCGCCATTGCATCGACTCGGTTCTGGCCAATGGGAAAAAGCGCGCCGCAAAGCGGCCGAACAAGTATGCGATACCGCTGCTGAGTTGCTCAACTTGTACGCGCGCCGTGCCGCGCGCCAGGGCTTCGCGTTCCCGTTGAAGTTAAATGAGTTCGACGCCTTCTCGTCCTCATTCCCGTTCGAGGAAACACCCGACCAAGCGACCGCGATCAAAGCCGTCATGACCGACATGATGTCGGGCAAACCGATGGATCGCCTGGTGTGTGGTGATGTCGGCTTCGGCAAAACCGAAGTCGCATTGCGCGCCGCGTTCATTGCCGCCATCGCCGGAAAGCAAGTGGCGATATTGGTGCCAACAACGCTGCTCGCCGAACAGCATTTCCAGAATTTCACCGATCGCTTCGCCGAGTGGCCGATCAAAATCGCGGAATTTTCGCGATTTCGCAGCGCCAAGGAAACCAGCATCGCATTGAAAGGTGTGAATGACGGCACCATCGATATCGCCATCGGCACACACAAACTGATTCAGAAAGACGTGCATTTCAAGAATCTGGGTTTGGTGATCATCGATGAAGAGCACCGCTTCGGCGTGCGCCAGAAAGAAGCGTTCAAGGCGCTACGAAGTGAAGTCGATGTGTTGACGCTAACCGCCACGCCGATCCCGCGCACGCTGGCAATGTCCCTCGAAGGCCTGCGCGATTTTTCGGTGATCGCCACCGCGCCGCAGCGCCGACTTTCAATCAAGACGTTCGTCAATCAATTGTCGGATGGCATCATCCGCGAAGCGATTCTGCGAGAATTGAAACGCGGCGGCCAAGCCTATTACCTTTACAACGAAGTCGAGACGATTCAGAACCAGTACGATCGCCTTGCAAAGCTGCTGCCCGAAGCGCGCATTGCGATTGCGCATGGCCAATTGCCGGAGCGCGAGCTGGAGCGCGTGATGCGCGATTTCTATCATCAGCGCTCGAATGTGTTGCTCTGTTCCACCATCATCGAGACCGGCATCGACGTGCCGACCGCGAACACGATCCTCATCCATCGCGCCGATAAATTCGGCCTCGCGCAATTGCATCAGTTGCGCGGCCGCGTCGGTCGATCGCATCATCAGGCGTACGCATACTTGCTGACGCCGCCGGAAGAAGCGCTGAACGCCAACGCGAAAAAACGCCTTGAAGCGATCCAGATGATGGAGGATTTGGGCGCGGGATTTTATCTCGCGATGCACGATCTCGAGATTCGTGGCGCGGGCGAAGTGCTTGGCGATTCGCAATCCGGCGGCATTCAGGATATCGGCTTCACGCTTTATTCCGAGATGCTCGACAGCGCCGTGAAATCGCTGAAGGCCGGCAAGGAACCCGACCTGATGCGCCCGCTCAGCGTCTCGACCGAAATCAATCTGCACACCCCTGCGCTGCTGCCCGATACCTACTGCGGCGACGTGCATGAACGTCTGGTGATTTACAAGCGCCTCGCCAATTGCGAATCGGAAGAGGCACTCGACAATTTGCAGGAAGAGCTGATCGACCGATTCGGCCTGTTGCCTCCACCCACCGAAACACTGGTGGAAAGCCATCGCTTGCGCATCCTCGGCAAGCCGCTGGATCTGATGAAGATCGACGCGAACACGCAGGCGATCATCGTACAATTTGGTCGCGACACCACGATTGAACCGCGTCGCGTGATTCAACTCGTGCAACAAAAGCGAAACTACAAACTCGCCGGCCAAGACAAACTCAGAATTGAAAAATCGATTCCCGTGCTACGCGATCGGGTGAATGAAATTAAATCCATTTTGCGCGAGCTAACGCCAGTCCCGGTCGCGAAGGCGGCCGCATAGTGGCCCTCAATAGAAACTTGGCAGCGGTGATACCTGTCTACCCGGACTCGTTCCGGGGCCCAATTTCGCACGTCAAGCTTAGGCCCCGGAACAAGTCCGGGGAGACAAATTACTTGTCGTCCCGCTTTGCAAGCGTCGCCGCGTAGCAGCTTCCTGCCGCGCATCACCTACGCACCCTCACATGCACGTCAACCTAATCATCCAAGCCGAAGAAATCTCCACGCAAGACCTCAAGTCCCTGCACGCCCTATCCCACGCCACCGCAATCGAAAAAATCGACCACGTCGCTCACCAAGCCTTCCGCCTCACTCACGCCGACGCCTCCACCCGCGAAACCGTCCGCACCTATTGCGAAACCGCACACCTCGATTTCGCCTTTATTGAGTCCGGGGAAAAACTCTCCGATTTCGGCCTCATCGCGATGGACATGGATTCCACCCTCATCACCATCGAATGCATCGACGAAATCGCCGACTTCACCGGTAAGAAATCCGACGTCGCCGCCATCACCGCGAGCGCCATGCGCGGCGAAATCGATTGGCCGCAGAGTTTGCGGCAACGTGTGGCGCTGTTGAAAGGGCTCGATGAATCGGTGTTGCAACGCGTATATGAAGAGCGATTGAAACTTTCGCCCGGTGCCGAAAAATTGATTGCTGCGGCGAAAAGTAGTCACATCAAATTACTGCTCGTTTCCGGCGGATTCACTTTTTTCACCGAGAAACTGAAATCGCGGTTGGGCTTTGACTATGCCTACTCCAACACGCTCGAAATCATCGACGGCAAACTCACCGGCAACGTCATCGGCCCGCTCTGCGATGCCGACGCCAAGGCGCAGCACTTGCGTGAAACAGCGGCGGAGTTGTCGCTCTCGCGCGAACAATGCATCGCCATCGGCGACGGCGCGAATGATTTGAAGATGATGGCAGAAGCGGATTTGTCGATCGCTTATCACGCAAAACCGGTGGTGCAATCGCAAGCAAATGTCGCGATCAATCAACTTGGGTTGGATGCGGTGGTGGGGTTGTTTGGCTGATTTTTAGCCCGCAAAATAACTTGAAACTCAAGGCAGGGTGCGGTGTTACGGCGACAAATGCCCCAAAAGCCGCACCAATTGGCGATCTACGATATCGAATGGTCAATCGATCCAGCGGTTACCTGTGTACAGATATCGACCTTTCCCCGCATCTCACAGGGACTTCGGTTGGTCGTCGCGGGACTCAGGTTTCCATACGGCCTTTCTGAAATGTGTCTTAGTGAATCGACGACCAACGTCGAACTATCTCCCTATAAGTGATGCCTTCAAAAACTCCTCTCGCACACCCCGTGCGCGGTGCATCGGCGTTTTTCCTATGGCAAGTGATCTTTGCATCGATCACGCTAAATATTGTGCCCTCGATGGGAACAGCTTAGGAGGCCCCAGCCCGAATACGCCCACTCTTGATCAACCACGCCAGATACGCCGCCGCCACAACGTCATAGGTCAGGCAAAACTGCGGCCACCAAATCGGCACGCCCGGATTGACAATCGCGTCGCCACGCACGAAGTCGAAGATGCCATGCGCCACAAGTGCGGCCACGACCAGCCATAGCGAAATCCGAAATCCCGCGACGGCGAGCGCTATAAAGCCCAAGCCCACCAGCACCTCGATCACGAGCGCTTCTTCCGATCCTCCTATGACCGCGAACAACGCATAGAGGAGCGCGATAACGATGGTCACGGTCGGATAGAACGCGCGGTCACGATCCAAGTGCACGACCGTGGCAAAGATGCCGATTGCGAGTGCCAGTAGTGCGCCGATGAGCATTGCCATAATTGTCCCTTCTGTGCGTTCTGCGAAGTGTGAAGTCAGGAAGGTTGCAAACCTTCGTAGCCCTCGATGATGACGAGATCGATCGTTGAAACATGTGCGCGCAACTTGATGGCTTCCTGATACTCGGGCGATTTCCAGCAGTCGAGTGCCTGTTGATAGGAAGGAAATTCGATGACGACATTTCGCGTGCGACTGATGCCCTCCGGATTTTCAAAACGGCCGGCGCGTACCAGGAAGTGCGCGCCGAATTTTTTGAATGGCACGGCGTTTGCCGCAACGTACGCATGGTATTGCTCAGGATCGGTGACATCGACTCGTGCGATCCAGTAACCCTTTGTCATGTGGCGCTCCTGTTCGTGTTGATTGACAGCTTTCAGATTTTCCCAGACACCGTGGCACCACTTTAAGCACTCGTTGAGCACGCTGGCGTAGGATGGGTGGAGGCGCTTTCGCCGAAACCCAACTAGTTTCGCGCAATCGATGATGGGTATCGCTACGCTCCACCCATCCTACGCACGAC